>JBOGJY010000480.1:0-5644 GCA_050745325.1 Terriglobia bacterium | reverse complement strand
GAATATGAAGGGGATAGCCGGATTGATCCGGTACAATGAGGCATATTACACAAAATAAAGGAGATTGCGGCTTGGGTAGAGTTCCGCTCCGCTTGGTTTCCGGTTTGGTAAGCCGTTTTTCGGCAATCGGGCATGAACTCGGGCGAGGCTGAGGCAGGCTCTACAGGGCGGCAAAAGACTTGTAGAGGGCTGCGCGGGCGCCCCGGTATCTTGCCGGCAAGCCGGGCGGGACAAGCCGCCGGGATGGGGCGCTACGCCGCCGCATTCACAGGCAGGCGATCCGAAATCCAAACTAACCCACTACCGCTGCCTGGCTGGCATCGACGCCGCCCCGCAACATCTGCTAACATCAAACCGATGTCCGATGAAATCGTGGTCGTGACGGAGAACCGGCCTCTCACCGGCGGCCACTTCCTTCTCAGTTTACAATCTCCCCGCCAGGCAAGCGCCACTCGCCCTGGGCAGTTCGCCATGGTGCGCCTGCTTGGGCGCTCCGACGTGCTTTTGCGCCGGCCCATGAGCATCTACGACGTGAAGCCGGCGGCAAACAGAACCGCTGATCAGCCCTCCACTGCTAATTCGCCCACAATCATCCAATTGCTCTATAAAGTCGTGGGCCGCGGAACCCAGTTGATGGCGGAACTGAAGCCGGGCGATGAAACTGGCCTGCTCGCTCCGCTGGGACATGGTTTCTTCGAGGAAGAATATCTGGCCGAAGCAAAGAGCGTGGATGAAGTGTTGCACGTGGCAGGCGGCATCGGCATCGCAGCGTTGCTGCTCCCGGCAAAATCGCTGGCCCAACGCGGCATCCGGCAGCGGCTGTTTTTCGGCGGGCGCACGCAATGGGACTTGGTGGGCGTGGAAGACTTTGCGCCCTTCATCCCGGAGACAGTCCTTGCCACAGAAGACGGTTCGCGCGGGCATTGCGGTTACGTCACCCGGCCGCTCAGCGAATATCTTAACCAGAATCAGGAAATGAAATTCCTGCTGATGATCTGCGGTCCGTGGGCCATGCTTCAAGCTTCGGTTGACCTCGCCGCCCAATACGGGCGCCGCTGTCTGGTTTCCATGGAAAACCGCATGGGCTGCGGGCTTGGCGTGTGTCTCGGCTGTTGTATCCGGGTGGTGGGCGAAGGCCACGCGGCGTATCAGCGCGTTTGCACCGAAGGGCCGGTGTTCTGGTCTGAGCGTGTGATCTGGGAAAAAGAGGACATCCCTAAAACGTAGTGACGAGTGACGAGTGACGAGTAATACCAAACAATCTTCCACTCCGGTGGCTACGGCTGCGGATGAAGTGTTCACGCCGCGCATGGACACAACCGTTGCCGGAATCCATTTCCAGAATCCGGTGCTCACCGCCAGCGGCACCTTCGGCTACGGCCGGGAATTTGCGGACATTATTGACCTAAACCAACTCGGCGGAATTGCGGTGAAAGGCATCTCCGCCGAACCCATGCCCGGCAACCCTCCACCGCGAATTTACGAAACCGGATCCGGGATGCTTAACGCGATCGGGCTGCAGAACGTAGGCGCGAGGAAATTTCTGGAAGAAAAGCTTCCCTTCCTGCGCACGTTAAAAGCGCGCTGCCTGGTGAATGTCTTCGGTTACTCGACGGAAGATTACGTGCGCTGCATCGGGATCCTCAACGAAGGCGAGGGCATTGACGGCTACGAGCTGAACATTTCCTGTCCCAATACGAGCTGCGGCGGCATGGTTTACGGAAGCGATCCCAAGCTTACTGAAGAAGTGGTGGCAGCCTCGAAGCGCGCATCCCGGCGCCCGCTGCTGGTGAAGCTCTCTCCCAACGTTACGGACATCACCGTGTTTGCTCATGCGGCGGAGAATGCCGGCGCAGATGGGCTGACGCTGGTGAACACGTTCGTCGGCATGGCGATTGACGTTGAGACTCGCACGCCGCGCGTCTCGAACGTTACAGCGGGGCTTTCGGGTCCCGCCATCAAGCCCGTGGCGGTCCGCATGGTCTATCAAACTTATCGCGCGGTCAAGATTCCTATTATTGGTATTGGCGGTATCGCGTCCACCGAAGACGCTCTCGAATTCATTCTGGCCGGAGCGCGCGCCGTCCAGGTGGGCACGGCGAATTTCTACGCTCCCGATACACCGGTGAAAATCGCCGACGGACTCCGCGCCTACTGCGCCCGGCATCGCGTCCATCTCACCGACCTCATCGGCGGTCTACGCATCCCCGGCCGCTCAAAGATAGAGACAAGTGACGAGAGACGGATCACTCTGGAAAAATGATAGGGACCGGGCGCCGCTCGCGCGCAGCCTGGTAGATGGCCTGCATCACGGCAACGTCGCGCATTCCTTGAACGCCATCCGGCTCCGGATCGCGCCCTTTGAGGATGCAATCCGCAAATGCGTCGAGCTCCAGGGCAAACTCATCAATCACTCCGTACGTTTTATCGAATCGCCGCCCGCCCGCGTTGCCAAACAGCCGCCGCGCTTCATCCCACGGATAAGCCGGGTCGAGCGCGGCCCAGCCCGCCTCCCCATGCGCATGGAGGAATGACGCCTGCGCCGCGCCAAAGCTCGCCACTGCCTGCATCACGAGTCCGCCGGGAAAGTTCAGCCGGAAGGCCACGTGCTGGTCGATGGTTTCGTTGAATCGCGGGTCCGTGATCCAGGAGTATGCCGCCGCCTCGACCGGATCAAGATCTGTCAGCCAGCGCACTGTGTTAACGCAATAGACGCCTACATCTGGAAGCGCGCCACCGCCCGCGAGCGCGGGATCGAATCCCCAGCCTTCCCTCTTACCCGGCCTGATCATGATGGTGAAGGCCGTCTGAATCATGCGCAGCGGTCCCAACTTTCCCCCGGCCACGAGCCGCTTGAGCGCCAGGCTTGCGGGCTCAAAGTATTTCCGGTAGGCGATCATCAGCCGCACGCGATGGGTGCGGCAGGCATCCACCATCCGCTGGCACTCCTCCACCGTATTCGCCATCGGTTTTTCACACAAAACGTGCTTGCCCGCGGCGGCGGCGCGGAGCGTTTGCCCGAAGTGGCACCCGTTAGGGCTAGCCAGATAGACGGCGCCGACGGCGGGATTGTTCAGGCACGCCTCGTATTCGTCATACGTATAGATATCACGCGCGCCGAATTTTCTGGCCAGTTTTTTGGCTTTATTCCTGTCGCCGCTTACCAGCGCAACCAGCGCCGCATTCTTACTGTGTTTGAACGCGGGCAAGACGGCGTTCTGCGCGATGCCACCTAACCCCACCACGGCGTATCCAACCCGTTTCGAAGCGGCCATCAGATCACCTCGGGTAGCAATGAAAGCACATTAACACTTATCAAGTTCGAAATGCTTTTGCAACGCAGCCCCACTCAGCTTCAGCCAAGACGCAGCAGACGGGCCCCAACTCATTATCGTTTAAACCGGCCCATTTGTAGTGTAATAATGGTGGTTCATTTTGATCATCCTGGCGAAGCCGAGAGGCGCCGCCGGCGCGTGATTCGCTTGAAATCCTGAACTTTCATGTTTAGGACTAAACCTCGTCTCGAAAGGGATTTCTATGGAGCGGCGAAAATTCTTAACCTCATCGCTGGTGGCTTCAACACTGGCGGCAGGAACATCGGTGTTTGGTAAGGCGGAAGAAACGGCTGATCAGGGTGAGAGGGAGTACTACGAATTGAGGCGCTATCGCTTGCGGTCAGGACCGCAAGCGAAGCTTACCGGCAATTTTATCCACGAGGCGCTGCTTCCGGCGCTTGGCCGTTTGGGCATCGGCCCGGTGGGCGTTTTTAATCAGCTCATCGGTCCTGAAAATCCGTCCGTCTACGTCCTGATGCCGAGCACTTCACTGAAAACGTTGGTGACCGCCGAAGCGAGTCTCGCGCACGATTCCGCATACCAGCAGGCCGCTGAGCCCTTTATCAACGCTCCGGCTGAGTCGCCTGCTTACATCCGCATGGAAAGCAAACTCATGATCGCATTCGAGGGAAGACCTAGGCTCACCCTTCCGCCACAGACGGCCGGGCGTGGCGCGCGCGTCTTCGAGCTTCGCACCTATGAAAGCCCGAGTGAACGCGACCACGTCCGCAAGGTGGAAATGTTCCACCACGGAGAGTTTGACATTTTCAGGGAGGCGGGTTTTTACCCGGTGTTCTACGGAGACACGCTCATCGGATCGCGGATGCCAAACCTCACTTATATGCTGGCCTTCAACAGCCTCGACGACCGCAACCGGCTCTGGCAGGCTTTCCAATCCGCCCCATCGTGGAAGAAGCTCACCAACTCGCCGAGGTACGACTACGAATCGATCGTCACCAACGTTACTAATCTGATCCTCAGCCCGGCGCCGTATTCTCAGATCTAAAGGCAGGCAGCATGTTTGGCGCAAAACGGTCCGGTCAGAAAAGAATTGTGGGGGTGATTCCAGCGCGGCTCGAATCCACGCGCCTCCCGCGCAAGCCGCTGCTCAATATTTGCGGGCGCCCCATGGTGGCTTGGGTCTACGCGCGCGCGCGCGCCGCAGGCGAGCTTTCAGATCTTCTGGTGGCGACGGATTCGGACGAGATCATCGAATGGTGCCGGTCACTTCGCATTCCCGCCATGATCACGTCGCCCAGCCACCGCTCGGGCGCCGATCGCATTCTCGAAATCATGACGATGCACGCCCGCATGGAAGAACAGGGGGATATTTACGTCAATATCCAGGGTGACGAGCCCACCGTGGACGCGGAGCACATCCGGCTGCTGTTGCAAGCCTTCCAGGACGGCCCGCAAACCGAAGTCTCAACCCTCAAAGTTGCGATGACCGCGCCCGAAGCCAGCGATCCCAACAAAGTAAAAGTAGCGGCAGATCGCAATGGCCGGGCGCTTTACTTTTCACGCAGTCCCATTCCTTACGACCGCGATGCGGAAGGGAACGTAGCCTATTATAAGCACCTTGGCCTCTATGCCTACTCTGCTTCCGCGCTGACGAAGTTCCGCCAGTGCCGCCCGGGGCCCCTCGAACGCGCCGAAAAACTTGAGCAACTCCGCTTTCTTGAGAATGGCATCGGCATCACTGTCCTCGAGACCCGGAAAGATACGATAGGCGTGGATACGGAAGAAGATTTGCGCGCGGTGGAAGAGTATTTCAAACAGGCGGGCATTCAGTTTCCAGAATGGTAGCGCCGGCCTCTACTTCTCGCCGATCAGGTACCGGCAGCCTGCTGGACCCATGCGGGCCGAGTGAACCGCGCCCGCGGGAACGTGGAAGCGGTCGCTAGGTTGATAGGACTGCGTCTTGCCCTGGCTCGTCAGTGTCATGCCGCCTTCGAGAATCACATGCGCGGTGACGGTTGAATGCGTGTGATCCGGATAGAATTCGTTCGGGCCGTCTTCCCAAGCGTAGGTTACGCTGAAGCCTTCCTCGCGCAATTTTCTCTCCCATTCTTTTGCATTCATTGCCGGAACTCCGGTATTGTTTTCATTTGTACCGTGACACCGGGCTTCGGAACCAAGGCGGTGGCTGCAATTCAAAAGCCGTAATTTTCACCTACACCCTTCAGCCTGGCGTTACATCTAAGGTTGAGGCGCCTTTCCGCAAGTCAAGATGAATTCGGAATTTAAAGATGCAAAGGAGAAATCGGGATGCAATCGCTCAAAGACAAAGTTGCAATCGTTACCGGCGG
>JBOGJY010000479.1:0-13295 GCA_050745325.1 Terriglobia bacterium | reverse complement strand
AGCCTTGATCGGGACTGTAATCCAGAAATTTCATGTGCGGATCTCCTTCACCCGCATTATACCTATGTGTCAAGATCGTAGTTGTCACACAGACTCATTAGCCCTCTGGTCACACGAAAACCAGTTTCGCAGCCTGGAGCTTTGATGTAGACTCTCTCAATTCGACTGGTACCAAAAATCAGGCAGGTCAGTCGTTAGGCAGAACAACCCAGTATGGAAGGCCGCTGTCCGCGCTCACAATTCCAGAAAGCTCCCAGTTGCCGAGGACGGCCCTCGCTAACATGCTGCTCGGCCGGAAGGGTATGTCATAAACGTACGAGGCGCTAAAGATATGCCTGATATCGTAACCCGCGGGGCCCTTAAAGTCCTGCGAGTCAAACCGCGTGGGGTTGCCCGAGGGCACCCCGAACGTGGAGCCGATGGAAGAAGCATCTTCCATGCTCAGAGCATGTGACAAGGAATAACTGACCTGCAAGGACAAGTTGTGCGAGAACCGCTTCTTCAGCTCCGCGCTCAGCCCGTCGTACCAGGAGCTGAACTCATTGTAATTGTTCAATATATACACTGGCCCTTGCGGCCAGCGCTGGCGCGTGGCCAAAGGCGTAGTTCCTGGCTCAAGAGCTGTGTTGTCCACCATCTGGCCGCTCATTTTGACGCCATGCGACCCGAAATAGGCAACTTGCACCATGGTGGAAGGCGTGAGTTGTCTTTGCAGGGAAAGACTCCACTCCTGCACATAAGGATTGCACGACGAGCTGCGCTCGACATCAAACCCCTGATTGATACCGCTCGGCGTAGGGGTACCCACTGCGGCACCCGGGAAGGGGTTCGTAATAAATGACGTCGGAAGCCCTGGGTTCAGGCCATTCACACTATTGGGGAAGGAGAAGGGCCAGTTGCCCCAGTCACTTGAATCGGCTTGGGCGGTTATGCCAAATAAATCGTCATAGATGCCATATGAGCCTCGTACCACGGTCTTGGGGTTAAACATGTAAGCCATTCCAAAGCGCGGCTGGAAACCATTGTAGTCTGGAGGCGCCCCGCCGGGCCGGATATTGGGAGGTTGGCCCGTAAGGGGATTGCTTTTATCTCAATAGTATTCTAAGACCGAGGGATTCACAGCATCTCCTAAAGCGCCAGAGGTAGCAAAGTGCTTGGGTTCACAACCTCCGCCACGGCAGGGAGCGTGGCGACGAGCGAAGTGAAATTTCTGAGGACCATCGGAAGGGATTCAAATTGCTGCGCACCAACGACTGAACCCACCGTCGCCGTTGTCGTCTGTAGCAGCGGCGGCGCCGAAGCGACCGTCACCCGCTGTGTCGTCGAGGAGACACTGAGATTCACATTCAATGTGCTTCCTTGACCGGAGGTCAGGATAACGCCAGTGATCGTCTTCGCCCGGAATCCGGCTGCCGTGACGGACAATTGATAAGTTCCTGGAAGCACGGCCGAAAAGACGTACTGGCCGACGGAATTTGTCATCCCGTTGCGCTGCTCATTTCGCGTAGCGCTCCTTAACGCGACCTGAGCGTTGGGAACCACTGCGCCACTTGCGTCAGTAACCGTGCCTCCCAATGTAGCCATTCCCAACTGACCAAAAATGCTTCCAGGAACCACCGCGCACAGGAATGTCATGACTGAAACCTGGATGAGTATTGAACATATTTTCATCGTTGGATCCTCCGTGGTTTTCTATCGCGGTTATAACTCTTCAGGCGCGGGTGCCATTTAGAGCGCATGCGCTTCAACTGAATTCCCAGCCTCGGCACTTGTCGATCTCGCATTTGCTTCGATTAATGTAATGGCGGAGTTCTTCCAAGCCATATTGGCGGGCCAAGTCGCGGCAACTGATTCCAGGGCGTTTTGCTCTGAGGACAAACCAACCCGCCAGGGGTTCCCACTTCTCGCGTTCAACATCCTCACCCCGCTCTTTAAGAAGCTTGGGGAGTTTATCTTTTGGCCAAAAGTTTAGGTCCTGATGAAAGATACAACGGTCCAGGTCCAACGTGACGCGCGAAACATTCAAGTCTTGCCCCCTGTTACGTTCGTCGTGAACCAGCTCCTCTCCATCGATATCGTAGACATGGCAATCTGGCCACCCGGTGCAACTAACAATGTAATAGTTGTAGGCAATTGCCCACGCCTGAAGCGTCCTTCCTGCCGAGTAAGCAGAAGGCCATATGACGAGATCAGCATGGTGGTTTGCCAGTTGCTTCCATAGAGGCTCCCAATTCACATCGAAACAGATGGCGAACCCAATGCGCCCAAAATCCGCATCGTACACCTTGACTTGTTTGCCAGGGATCACGTGGTTTTGCATGCACTCCTGAGCCCATACAGGGAAAATTTTGTCGTAAACGCATACCACCTTACCCGTTCGGTCGAGCAAGACAGCAGAATTAAATCGCTGGTTTCCATCTCTGCGGTCGATTGGACAGACGATATAAGTTCGGTATTTGCGGGCCAGGCGTGCCATTGCGGTAATGGTGGGCCCATCCAAGGTCTCTGCTGTGCTTCCGCTGGTGCTTTGGCCCCGGCACGCTTCCTGGAGCGAAATGATATCCGTCCCCAACGCTCCCTGCTGATCCACGAGATGCACAAGCGGGTCCAGCGGCTTGCCGCCATTCTGAAAAGAAATGGTTGCAATCCGGACCGGACGCCCAATTTGGGTGGATGAGGCATTCGTGTTGTCGCTTTCGGCTTGAGGGGGGGCCGCGGGCAAACTTGGAGCGCTGCTTAGTCCCGCAGCAATCGCCGTCGCTCCGGCGGCCGAACCCTTGAGAAAATCTCTTCTATTAAATTGGCTAGACATGACATGAACTCCTTTCTTAAATCGGCCAAACATGGCATGACTTCCTTACAACGTTACAACTCTATTCTATGCCTGCTTAGAGTTTTCCCCGAGCAGCGCCCGGGGAATCCCTCCACGCAGTTGGAATCTAGCGCAATGTCGTTGTCGCCAGACGCAGCTTGTGAACGCTCCTTAAGGACTTAACTGAGTACCATTTAGAAATGGACTTTCAGACCGAACTGGATCACCCGTCCTGGTTGCCTCACGCCACAGCAGGTGATCTTGCCAAATCGCCAAGTCTCGCGTACGGGCCCGGTTGGTTGCCGGAGGCTCGATCTCCCTTTTGTTAAAAATCCAGTCGGGCTTGAAGTTGAATTGCCCGCCCACCGTCGCCCCCCAAGGCGGTTTGTTGGCTGGCATTCAACGAGCTGATCGTACCCACGTTTACAGAGCTGATGTCCGTATTGGGATTCCCAAAGTTGGGGTGATTAAAGAAATTGGAAGCTTCGGCGCCAACCCGAAGCGTGTACCTCTCCCTGATCTTGAAGCTCTTGAAGAGTCCAAAATCTAAATTTGAAAGACCAGGCGATTCAATAATGCCGTTGGCGGCATTGCCGAACCGTCCGACAGCAGCCGGATTCCCGCAAGCCGGTGTGGCATTTGGGCAGCCGGGGATCGCAAAAGCTGCGGGATTGAACCAACGATTTATCGTCGGATTCGACACACCCCACGGCCCTATCTGGTCTGGCCGGCCTCCGAAGGTGCGAGTATTGGAGGGATCAAAGCTATTGAACGAGGGAGTCAGCCACAGGCCAGTCTGGAAATTGACCACGCCGCTGACTTCCCATCCCCCAACGATCCGGTTAAGAACGGGGGACAAGCTCGAGGCGAAGCGCCGGCCGCTGCCAAAGGGAAGATCGTAGACCCAGTAGCTTACCCAGCGCTGCGTTGGCATGTAACTGACGTTGCCCCATTCCACGGCGCGATCATAGGGGTTCTGAATGAAGTTGCCGGCTCCTTCGCCTGTTGG
This sequence comes from Terriglobia bacterium, assembly GCA_050745325.1. Lineage (GTDB taxonomy): Bacteria > Acidobacteriota > Terriglobia > UBA7540 > UBA7540 > RH2-MAG17b. Next base: position 9,474 of record JBOGJY010000479.1, on the reverse strand, counting down.
AGAGGTATCGGTTAGGTTTTTCGCGTAGGTATAGCTGGATTGGAAAGTCAATCCTTGGGCAAACTGCCGGGATACGCTCATATCCAGCGCATTCAGACTCTGGTTCGCTCCAGGCTGCGTTAGAGATACTGTATAGTAATTCGGATACCGGAAAAACTTCTCGCCCGCAGGGTTGGTACTGGGGTATGGCTTGTTCCAATCGGCTAAGTAGGGAAGGTTCTGAGTGTGCATGCCGCGGTAGTCAACCTGAACGACCATCGATCCGGGGAATTCATGCTGCACGGTGAGGTTCCATTGCTGGGTCATCGGGAATGGCAAACCCGGCAGAACCGTACCGACGCTTTGCGTGCCGATGCCGCCCGTGGCAAGGAACGGGTTTGGAAGCGTGAGCAGCGGAACGCCGTTTGTGATCGTGTTCGTAAAGGATTGGCTGGAGATAAATGGCCCAGTGCCCATCGTGCCGTCCACGGTATAAGTAAGCTGGGTGTAGTAGATGCCATAACCGCCCCGCACTACCGTACGATCATTGCTGAAAGGCCGGTAAGCAAAACTGACGCGCGGCGCCCAGTCGTTCGGGTGGCTGTCCAGCAATGAATTCGCCGGAAAGCCCTGAATCGGGGCGATCTCGTACTTGATGGACGGAAGCGATGCAGTAAAGATTGGGCTGACGAGGTTTTTTGAGTTGCTATTGGCCAGGATCAGGTTTCCGCTGGTGAGGTCCATGGCATAGGACTGCCCATATTTCTCAGTTATGGGAGACTGGTAATCCCACCGCAGACCCAGATTCACCGTCAGCCGCCGATTAACCTGAATATCATCCAGCGCGTATAAGCCAACCTGGTTATAGCGAGGCACCGTTGGCCGATTTCGCGTGCTGAGCGAAGTCGAGTGGGGAATGCCAAGCAGGAAATCCGCATAATCGAATCCGCTCGCAAAACCGTCAAAAGACATTCCGCCGAAATCATAGCGGCAGCACGTCGTGTAATTCGCATAGTTCTTACGAAAGTCAACCCCCCACTTGAATTGATTTTTGCCTTTCATCCACGTGACGTTGTCGAGCACCTCAGTGGTTTGCGAGCGCCAGAAGTTTTCACCCCGGCCTGACATACTTTGGAAATTGGCAAAATTGACGTTCGGAAAGCCAGCCAAGCCTCCTTTTTGGGAAAGATAAGGCTCCTGCACCCCGAGCGATTGCGTCAGGGCGAGCCCGTTTTTGTGAGAATCCCCATAGTTGGCGGCGTCGCGCGAAAAACCCAGGCGAAACTCGTTGAGCACGCTAGGGCTGAAGGAATGCGTCTCGCCTATCATGCCGTTGTTCGTGGTGCGAACCTCGGAATAGTAAAACAGGGGTTGGCTCGATTGCCACGAGATGTGAGGAAGATCCTGGAAGCTCCACCGGCCAAACAGATGATCTTTGTTGGCAATGTTGTGGTCAACGCGCCCTGTGTAAAGACTGTTGTGCGACGCGGTGGGCTCAGTGCCCACCCAGTCGTACCCACTGCTAAAAGTGCTGAGGTGGTTAGGAGGCAGGAAACCAAATTTTTGAAGATTCTGAGAAACCGAACTGATCATGCCGGAAGGGATGGTGTTGTTGGGGAAAGGCTGACCGGTGGCCGGATTCTTGATGACCGTTCCTGGAAGCAGTTGTGAAAAGTCGCCTTGCATCATCGCTGCTGTGGGCGCCTGAGCGGTGTTCACACTCACGCCCGGGCTCTCATGGCGTTCATACGCGAAGAAGAAAAATGTCTTGTCGCGGCCGTTGTAGCCGGGCAGAATCACGGGCCCGCCAATGCTGCCGGCGAAGGTATGGGCGGTCGGCCCTTTGGGTTTGCCGGTGGAATAAAACGGCCGGGCATCAAAAGCCCAATTGTTCTCATATTCGCTGAGGCTGCCGTGGAATGTGTTCGTGCCGGAGCGGTCCGAAATGACTATCGACCCGATCTGCGGATATTCAGCGGAGTTGTTGCTCGTATTGGCCTGGATGTCCTGTACGGCATCAATGTCTTCATCCACCATATTCCCGGCATTATCCCCGAAGAGGGCGGAGTTGGCGCTGATGCCATCAATGGTCCAATTCGACGACGTGTCACGAGCGCCGCCGAGGCTGGTGTCATAAGCAGCCACGTAATTCGAAGATTGGAGATTCAGGAATGCGATTTCATCATTGCGTTGGCCAAGTGCCAGGGGCATGGCCAGTATCTCTCTCTGTGTCACAACACTTGAAAGCTGGCCGTTCTCGGTGTCGAGGGTTGGCGGGGTGGCCTGGACCGTGACCGTTTGTTCCGTCTTTCCAACTGCAAGCGTCACGTCAAAGCGCGCGTGCTGGGTTGCGATCAGGACGATGTTCCCACTCCGCACATCCCCAAAGCCGGAATGCGAAACAGCAACTGAGTAAACCCCGGGCTGAAGATTGGAAAAAAGGTAATCACCCGCCGAATCCGTTTCAGCCTTGAGCTGCAGACCCGTATGGACGCTCTTAAGAGTCACCTCCGCCTGCGGGATCACGGCTCCCGAAGTATCCTTCACGATGCCGGTAATTGACCCAAGCGTAGATTGGCCAAGGAGCAGGCCTGCCGATAGCAGCATTGTCAAGCAAAATCCAAAGAATCGATATTTAGAAGGCATTTTCTTCTCCCAGTCTTTCAACCGCGATCGTGATTCGCCCCCCAAAAAGCTGTATCGACTTTCAGCAGCAAAGACCCGTCAGATATTGCAAACGCTTGCAACATTATAATGCGATTTCACGATTGTCAAGCCTTTGTTTCCCACAAATCTTTGTGCCGGTCTTACTGAATTGACTCGTCTTGCGAGAGGGGTCCTGAGGCGTCATCGGCAATGTGCGGTGTTCCCGCCCCTATAGAATGGCCCAAAAGAATCCTGCCTTCAGCCCTAATTTCAAGCTGCCTCGTTCGTACGAAGTTCAACCAAGCGGAAAGCCGTGTTGCGTGACTGCTCTTCGCGACCTCACGGCCGGATTGCTCGCAAATGGCTCTTGACTATTAATAAAAAATTCGATATTGATTACAATCGGTTGCAAATGGGCACTACTCTGAAAGATATTGCTCGCGAATGTCGCGTCGATGTGGCTACGGTGTCGCGGTCCCTTAGCGGCGCCTACGGCGTGAACGAAACGACTCGCGCCAGCGTTCTGGCCGTGGCCGCTCGCCTGAAGTACCGCCCGAACCGGCTGGCCATGAGCCTGGTTACGGGAAAATCGGGAACGCTCGCAATGATCATCAGCGATATTCGCAATCCTTTCTTTGCCGAGCTGACAAGAGGCGCCGAAGACGCTGCCTACGAAGCCGGCTACGAGTTGATCCTCTGCAATAGTGATTTGAATCCAGTCAAAGAGAGCCGTTATGTTCATTCTCTTTTGGAAAAAAGGGTGGAAGGAATTTTAATGAATTCGGTTTCGGGGCTAAACGAAGAAGAACAGGAGGAGCTAAGCCGTTCGGGCGTGGCTATTGTTCTTTTGAATCGACCCTCCGCTTCGGCGCGAATCGAGGGATTCTCAACGGTGTTGGCCGACAACTTCGCTGGCGGCTATATGGCCGGGCGGCATCTTATTGATCTCGGCCATCGCGTGATCGGGCATCTTACCGGCGCGATCCAGCACGGCAACCTTAGAGAGCGCACCAAAGGCTTCAAGAAGGCTTTGCAGGAAACGGAGAGCCGGGCAACTCCCATGATCATTCACGGGCGCCACAGCAGCGAGGGCGGACACCGGATGATGAAGAAGCTGCTTAAGCGTCGAAACCTGACCGCAGTCTTTGCCGCCAATGATGCAATGGCATTTGGCGCAATCCGCGCGATTTTCGAGTCGGGGCTGCGCGTCCCTGACGATATTTCAGTAATCGGTTTCGACAATGTTGAGATGGGAAGCATCGTCAGGCCTCCCCTCACGACGATTCACCAGCCCAAGTACGAGATGGGGCGGGCGGCGGTCGAGGTGCTACTGCGGCACTCAGAACAGCGTGAAATGGCAATGCCGGAACATCGGCTCGTGGAGGTTAAGCTGGTAGAAAGAGAATCGTGCCGACGTATTACCAAAGAGGAGTAGGCAGACATGGCGAAGCTAAACCGCCGGGAACTGTTACAACGGGCCGGCGCGGCAGCAGCCGCGACGACACTCGGAGCCGGTCTGCCGCCCCGCCCGATGGGGGCGGCGTCTCGTGAAACTACTGGGGCCCAGCCATCTTCTGAATGGTGGCGCTCGCCGCGGCTCTTGATTGCAGAGGGTTACGATCCGCCTTTTTATCCGCCCCTCGACTATCAACCTGAAAAGGCTCTTGCCATCGCGCGCGAGCTTCACTGCGATTCAATTCGCTTTCCTACCTTTTCCTACGTCGCATACTTCCCAACGCAAACGAAACTACCCCGGCATCCTGAGCTGGGGTCGCGCGACCTGCTGCGGACTACAGTTGAAGTGTTTCATGGCGCCGGGCTTAAAGTAGTGGCATACAACCCGCTGAATCATCCCTTTATGGATGTCCGTTCCCACAACCCTGAGTACCAGGATTGGATGCGGCATGATGTCTACGGAAAACCGATGGTTACTAGCCACATGGGATGGGCGGACTTTTACGAAGGTTGTTTGAATAGCCCGCTGCGCCTGCAAGTTCGCGAGCGAGTGCGGGAGGTTATCTCCAACTATCCGGTGGACGCGATGTACTTCGACGGACCCTACCAGGGAATGCAACAAGCGTCCCGTTACTGCCATTGCAAATACTGCAAGGCAGCGTATTGGCAAGCGAGAGGCAAGGATATTCCGCTGGAGAACGGGGAGACCAGCCGGGAAGATGAAATCGAGTACCGCCGGTGGCTTTCTGAGGAAGTAGTTGGCGGGTACATGCACGAAATCTGCGACATGGTACGAGGAGTGCGCAACATTCCTATCGTTTACAACGACACAGCCCTATTGTCGAAAGAGTCTTGGCGAGGCCAGGCGTTTAAGTATGTGGATGGCTTTATGTTCGAATCCTCTTCGACCCCCGAACAGAAGCTTTTTAATATGCGGCTAGGGCAATCGACCGGCAAGGCGATCTGGACGTATGTCAGTTCCTATGCCGAATACAACTGCGAACATGTAAAGGATAAATCGATGCGGGGCTGGTATTCTTTCCCGCTCGGCGGTCAAACGGTGCTGCTGGATGCGGCAGTGGCCACTGCGGCGGAAGTTGGATACTGCTATTGGGGATTGAATCGCGTTTATTATCTGCCGGACGACATGCTTAGTTTTGAATCCGTCCGCGGCGTCAAGGACGTGTTTGCATTCGCCGATCGCCATTCGGCTTTGCTGCGGTCCGTGAAGTCGACGCCCCAAGTAGGCATTGTAACCGGAGCGCAGACAATTGAATGGTACCAGGCGCCGCTGTTTCTCCCGCGAGCGTACGGCAACTATTATGATGGGGCTTATCAACTCATCAAAAGCCTGAGCTACGACGCGGAACCGTTCTTGGATTACCAAATAACGCCCGAACGGCTTAAGCGGTTCAAGCTGGTCTATTTGCCCAACGTTCCCTGCTTAAGCGATGCTCAATGTTCAGCCCTTTCGGATTACGTCGAGCACGGGGGAGTCTTGCTGGCCACTCATTTGACTTCCGCCGCCGATGAGTACGGACAGCCGCGGAAAGACTATGGGCTATCCTCGCTGTTTGGAGCAACGCTCAGGCCTCCTCGCCCTGTAGAGCATGTGGATTTATATTTGAAATTGCCTTCCGGCAAGTTGATTCCGCAAGATCCGCAGGTGATGCCTTTCCAACTTAACGATAACGCTTCCGTACTGGCGGAGACCTACAGCCGCGGCGATCGTAAAATTCTGGGACCAGCCATCATTCGCCGCCAGCACGGCATGGGTCAGGTCATCTACATCGGCTCCGGGCTGGAAGCTGTTTATGAAGAGACTTTGAACGACTCTTTCCGAAAATACTTTCAATCTCTATTAGATCCCATCCTGAGATCCTCCAAAACCTATGAAGTAGAATTTCATCCGGGCCTGACACACCAGTTTGCAGTTTCGCGCGATGTTTTGCTTCTCCACTTGCTTGCCAACACGGGAAACATTTGGAAGGAAGGCCCCGCCCAGGAATGGTTCCTGCCGGTGCGTAATGTGCGAGTCCGCATTCGGCTGCCTGAGAACCGTTCTGCCCAATCCGTTGAGTTGATGTGGAGCGGGACAAAGGCTGCCTGGAGCGTGCGTAAAGGCTGGGTGGAACTGACAGTGCCGCAAGTTGAGATTTACGAAATCGTTCGAGTGAATCTCGCCTAATGAAATCCTACAATTCTTCCCTACGCTGGCTGATGGTCTTCCTAGCTTTTCTCGCCACAGCCATCAATTACCTGGATCGACAGACGCTTTCCGTGGCCGCGCCGGTTCTTATGGACCGCTTCCACATGAGCAACGAGGTGTATTCCCGTGTCATTTTCGCCTTCATGCTAGCTTACACCATCGCCAACGGGCTCTCCGGTCCGATCATCGACCGTCTCGGGACTCACCTCGGTTACGCTCTGACGATGGCTTGGTGGTCGGCTGCCGATGTCTTGCATGCGCTGGCGCGAGGACCTTGGTCTCTGGGAGTTTATCGTTTCCTGCTGGGCATCGGCGAGGCGGGGAACTGGCCGGCAAGTGTGAAACTCGTCGCGGAATGGTTCCCGGTTAAGGAGCGCGCCCTGGCGTCAGGCATCTTCAACAGTGGCTCGGCAGCCGGAGCGATTCTTGCCCCTCCGCTTGTCGTCTGGATGCTGCTGCACTATGGCTGGCAGGAAGCGTTCGGATGGGTAGGAGCTTTGGGGGGGTTGTGGCTGGTGGTTTGGGTTTTCGTGTACCGTACGCCCGAGGAGGTGAAGGCGGAAGTTATCCGCCCAAAGATTACAGCGTGGAACCTCTTTCGCACGCGCTTTGTGTGGAGCTTCACCCTCGCCAAGGTGTTTATGGATCCGGTTTGGTACTTCTATATCTTCTGGTTTCCTGAATATCTGAAGGCTGCCCGTCATTTTAGCCTGGCTTCGATTGGCAAGTATGCATGGATTCCATTCGCAGTTGCTGGGGCCGGCAACCTCCTTGGAGGCTGGATTTCCGCCGTCATGATCAGGCATAACGTCAGCCTTAATCTCGCTCGCAAGGGTGGCGTGACCCTGTTCGCTTTCTTCATGACGGGTACGATCCCGGCAGTGATCATAGCTAACCCACGGATTGCTGTTGCCCTGATATCCCTTGCCATGATGGGCTACACGGGATGCAATGCCATCTTGCTTGCGTACCCTGCCGATGTGTTTCCGAAAGACATGGTCGCATCAATCTGGGGGTTCGCCAGCATGGGATCTGGATTCGGTGGAATGGTCTTTGCTCTCCTCACGGGCTGGACGGTGGATCATTTCTCCTACGTTCCCGTCTTTATAGGTTTTGGCATCATGCCGCTTATCTGTGTGGCGATCCTCTGGATGGTGTTGGGTCCTATTTCTCCCGCGCGTACACTTTCTTCGCTTGAAGCAGGACCGTTTCAACGCTCAAGGCATTCTCCTCGGGGCGGAAAGTGACCAGGTTGGCAGGCTGGCCAGATGCGAGATCGGTGCAGATGCCGCCACGGCCAAGAAGCCGCGCGGGGTTCGCGGTCGCCGCCTGGAGCGCCTCGCTTAGAGAGATGCCGGCGCATCCCTGGAAAGCCGCTAGGGCGCGATTCATGCTCAAGGCTGAGCCCGCCATGCTTTGTCTGTCGTCCGTCACGACCTGGCCCGTGGGCAATAACTCGATTCCCCGCCCTACTATTTGGTAGCGGCCTGGCTCAAGTCCTGCCACATGAATCGCATCGGTGATGAGGATGCAACCTGCAATCCCTTTCGTCTTGTACGCCACTCTGATGAGGTCAGCCGGAATATGAAAGCCGTCGCAAATCATGCTGGCCTTTAGCCGATCCTCCGCCAGTTGCGCCCACAAAGGATTTTGGTGGCGGTGGATCAGGTTCGGACAACCGTTGCCAAGATGCGTGCTTAGCCTCGCCCCAGCCTGAACTGCCTGATGAATCTGTTCAGGAGCGGCGTCGGTATGACCGATGGCTACGACCATGCCCGAGGCCGAAGCCTTGCGGATGAAATCGAACGCTCCCGGCAGCTCCGGCGCAAGCGTTACGATTCCGATGTTGCCCCCCGCCGCTTCTTGCAGGCTCGAAAACTCTCCCCAGTCGGGACACTTCATCAGGCTTGGGTCGTGAGCGCCATGCGCTCCGCCGGGAGAGAGATAAGGACCTTCGAGGTGATAACAGGGAACAGCCTCGCCGAACCTCGGCTCCAGACGGCGCGCCGCCTCCAGGGTCCGGAAATTTTGTCGCAGGTTTTCTATGGAGTTGGTGATTAGAGTCGGACAGAACGTGGTTATCCCTGTCTTCCACAGAAACGGTAGAATCCTGGCAGCCTGGGACGGATCAAGGTCCCGGTCCGAGAAGTCTATCCCGCCAAAGCCATTAACTTGAATATCCACGAAGCCAGGACTGACAAACGGTTCTTCCGGTTCGATCGGGCCGAGAATGCTCACGGCGGCAATCTCCCGGCCGCTGACTTCGATTTGCGCCATCCCACGCCCGGCAATATTGGCTGTGATTTTCATTGGCATCGGGTAGAGATCACTTTTGCCGCTAGATTCGCAGCAGCCCCCAGAACGCCACCACCAAACCAGCGCTCAGGGCTGATCCGATGAGCAATCCCGTCATATCTTCACGGTAGGCCCTGAAGAAGCTGACGCCGCAAGCCCCTTTTCGTAAAGAAAGCAGATTGACCAGCAACAACTGACGTCCGTCTTCCGCTGCCCAGCGGCTGATTGCTGGATCTGCCCCGTTCGGCTCGATACGACCCTCAGCAGAAGCAAGACTGAGGCTTGGACTGACGCGGTCCTCCTGATCCATGTCGGAAGGGGTTTGCAGGTGCGTGAAAAATCGGGCAATGCGGCCTTCCGATTCAGGCTGAGTCAGCAGGCTAACGAGCACAAGGCTAATGATTCCTGCTACGAGCGCGGCCAGGAAAATATTCGGGTTCCAAGAATCCAACCGCTCATTCTTCAAATGGTAGAGAAAGAAGTTTGTGCTCAGCGCCACTAGTAAACTGGCGGCCGCTCCCCAGCGGTTGGCCCGCTTCCACAGGAGCCCCGTCACAATGCTGATGCCCATATACGTCGCCAAGGTTTCGGTCAGCAGGAAAGAATAGAGCACCTTTTCAACCAAAAACACCGCGTAAACAATTGCAATCAGCACCACGAAAAAGCCGCTCAGCCGGCCTGCCCAAAGGTAGTGACGGTCTGCCCGGCCGCGAACCAGCCGCTGGCGATAGAGGCCCTGGGTGAACAGCGCTCCGCTATCGACCATGAGCGCGGAACAACTCGCCAAGCTCGCGCCCATGACGCTCGCGATCAGCAGACCACGAAAGCCTGGTGACAACAGGTGACGGCAGGCAAACCCGAAAGCATCTTCCGGATCTGTGAGCGAGTGC
>JBOGJY010000478.1:0-4593 GCA_050745325.1 Terriglobia bacterium | reverse complement strand
CAGGGAATCACGGAGATCGTTTGCGTCCAAAACTTCTACAACCTGGCGCACCGCAATGACGACGCTTTCGTCGATGCTCTCGCGAAGCAAGGCATAGCTTATGTCCCGTTCTTCCCGCTAGGAGGATTCACGCCATCACAATCATCGGCGCTCGACCGAGTAGCGGCGTCCATGCAAGCAACTCCGATGCAGGTCGCACTTGCTTGGCTTCTTCAGCGGTCTCCTAATATTCTGACGATCCCCTGCACCTCTTCCGTAAGCCATCTCCGAGACAACCTCGGTGCTGCAGCACTCGAGCTGCCGCCAGATGCGATCGCTGCGCTTAACGCGATTGCCGGGAGCGTTGGGGCTGCAAGTCAGTCCAAGCAATAGTTCCGTATTCCGATAACTTACCGTAAAGGAGCGACTTATGAAGATTTTTGTTACAGGAGCAACGGGCTTTATTGGTTCTGCCATCGTGAAGGAGTTGATCGATGCGGGCCATCAGGTGCTGGGTCTTGCTCGCAGCAATGCGGGCGCTAAATCTCTTAGCGCCGCTGGCGCCCAGGTGCATCAAGGCGATCTTGAAGACCTGGAGAGTCTGCGCCGTGGGAAGGCTGTGTCGGATGGCGTGATCCACACTGCCGACACGCCGAGCATTTTAGCAACCTGCTTCGCAGTCAGCAACGGATTATTCGCGCCCATTTTCGCCTTCACTTTCCCGGTTTCTTTTAACCAGCCCTTTAGCCATGTAGATTAAGTCCTTCTGCTGGTCTGGGGACAAAAAATCCCAGACATCTTCGATGGGGGTAAGGCTGGCTTTTCGTTCGGTCATTTCAAGTTTCACGTCGCCATACTTTCGTCTGATCTTTTCTGACAACACCAGACGCTCTATTTTCTGAAGGTCCAAGTCAAATGCCTTGCATATCGCCCGAAGGGGATACTTCCCCGGAAGCGCAGTGCCGTTTACAAACCGTCGTGCGCTCTCGTAGGTCACATCGGCCTTCTCTGCAAGGTCACGGATACTAAGCCCCGCGCTGTTCAATACAGAAAATAGGTAATTAGAAAACAACCCATTTGGTTCTACGTTTATAGCCATATCATCCTCCTGGCATCAAGTCTCACTTCCGGGACATTGCAGTGTCCCGACTTTTATATGCTACCTCTTTTTTCTGGTGAATGTAAACACAAAAATTTTGTGAGTGTTATTCATTGCACCAGTTGTACTGGGTGGAACCATCTTAACGACGGTCAACAACTCCGCGCCTGTTACCCGGTAGCGATGACTTGCCGAGCCGCTGGGGAGTAACCTTTAGGTCTTCCAGCTTTTCGTGGAGTATACTGGGCGAGACCTTCCTCAAACGGAACCCCCAAAACATGGCACATGCGTGCCATGACCATGCTGGACGGGCGGCACCTGTCGCTGATGTAGAAATAGATCGACGCCCTAACCACCCCAACCTCCCTTGCGAAGTTCTCAACTGACATTCCCATGCTGTCCAATTTTGGCAGAAGCCACAGCTTGATGTTGTTGTAGTCTTTCATACTTTCTTCAGCCATAAGTCCTTTTATTTACAATAAGTTACAAAATGTATGTCCTGTAACTTATTGATTTATAACGCACTTACAATGCCAACATATTCCCCACTAACAGTATAGCAACAACGGCGACGAACAGCTTTATTATAGCACACACATAAGGTGCGTGTCAGTATTAATTTTTTATATAGGTGTCTAGTTCCAATTTCCGGGTGTGTAGATATTTGGAACTAGGGTGAAAATTAGGGTGAATCGCCACCAAAAGGTGGGGATGAAAGGGTAGCATACACACACATCAGTTGCATAGATCATCCTTTTTTTTCAATAGAAATAGCCGATACTGCTACCTTGACACGGTGGAGGTCATCGGTTCGAGTCCGTTCGGGCTTACCATTTAACTGCTTGGATTTCTTGGCCACCCCATCCATTCTTCAAGGTACTTTCCTGGTGCTCAGAAGCAGATGCTTCGCTCTGCTCAGCATGACATTTCCGCCGCGGCGGCTAGCACCCCTCTCAGCTCGCGCTCGATACTAATGGCCTCCCAGACGCGCAATGATAGCGCGGTTTGTTGACCGGGGTCAGCTCAAAGTAGTCTTCCCAGTAAGGCCGTTCTTCCAGCAGGGGAGTGGGGCAGAAGCAGACCTCGACCCACGCATCGGCCAATCGGGGGCCGAGCCGTAGTTGGGAGCCCGGGGCAATTCTGGCCGTGGCCTGCGTGGGCGCCGAAATGAGCGCTGGCTAACCATGACCCGCTTTCAGCCATGGCCTCGCCGTGACTTTGGTATCCATATCCAGTTCGGCGGCGCCAGATTGTTCGGACGCGTAGCGGCTCCCGGAGGAGTAAAGGGACAGTCCGGATCCGCTTTCAGTTCCGCGTAAGCCTTGACCACGTTTTCCGGGAAGCTTGGAATTAAGGCTTCGATATCCTGCTGGATTTTCTTGATGATCGCCGGATAGTCGATAGCGGCATCGTAACTCTCCGCGGGGTCGGCGGCCAGATTATATAGCTCCGGTCGTGGCAGCAGGAAATGTTTCTTCGGCCCGCACGTTCCGCCGAGCCAGTCGTTGATGTAAATCTCGCCCGTTCCCTGAGCAATCCGGAGCTTCCAGCTACCTTTGCGTGCGCACTCCAACTGCTGTTGCTGGTGAGAAACCGCAAAGTAGAGGATCGTTCCCCGATCGACCTGCGTGGTTTCGCCGGTCACAAGTTTGGAAATATCAAGGCCGTCGAGAGGTTTGGGCGGAAGCTTTGCTCCGCAGAATGACGCGACCGTCGGAACGACGTCAAGGTTCGAGCCCCACTCGTCGATGACCCTTCCGCCCGGAATCGTGCCAGTCCAGCGCGCGATGAATGGGATGCGTTCTCCGCCTTCGAAAGTCGTCGCCTTCCGCCCTCGACGGGGACCAGGACAACCCTGGAACCATGGCCCATGGTCGCTTGTGAAAATGAGCAGCGTATCGCGATCGAGTCCGTTTCGCTCGACCGCCTTGAGTATTTGGCTCGCGCTCCAATCAATCTCTTCAATCGCGTCGCCTTGATGTCCAAGCTTGGAATGGCCGCGGAAGCGAGGAGAAGCCCGTGGTGGATCATGCGGATAGGAATAGGCAAGATAGAGGAAAAAGGGCGCGCCGGCTGAGGCGTCGATGAACTTTACGGCTTCCTCGGTGTAACGCGGGGTCAGCATGTAACGGTTGGCGTTCGCTTCGACCACGGTCGTGTCTTTGATAAGGGGCAACGGATTCATATCCACGCTCCAGGGAACTCCATAAAATGAATCAAAGCCCCGGTTGGTGGGCAGATAGGGAGGCGGGTATCCCAGATGCCACTTGCCGATGCACATGGACTTGTATCCCGACGGCTTGAGGACATCCGCAAGCGTTTTTTCGTCCAGGTCCATGCCGACCGGCGAAGACGGGCCATACGCCCCCTCGGTGTGGCTGCGGCTGGCGTATCGCCCCGTCAAGATAGCCGCCCGGGAAGCAGAGCAAATCGGGTGAGCAGTGTTGAAGTGGGTGAAGCGAACACCCTCCTGCGCCATCCTGTCCAAATTAGGAGTTTTCAGCGACGAACCATAGCAATGGAGGTCACCGGAACCAAGGTCATCGCAGATCATGATAATGACGTTGGGCAGGCGTGTCCTGGACCCTGCATCGGCAGCTTCCGCCATCCCGGCCTGCACAGACGACATCATGGCGGGAACCGCCAGCGTGCCCGCGACGGTCTTCACAAACGTTCGCCGGTCCATATCTTCGTTATTCTTCGAGCCCATATTCTCCTCCTCACCACTTCTGTTAAATGCCCATCAAGATTGATGCATTTCCCGCCGGGACTAAGAATACCTGCCTGAGAGCCAGTTGGACGTCCCCGGTTTGCAATCGACGTGCTACTGATCTTACCGGCCGACGGATTGCCAATTGTGCTTCCTGGCCGGCCGGGCTGGGGGTGATTAATCCCGAGCACGGCATTATTGGCCTGCACCAAACTTCCTCACGGATTCGCAAAGTGCGGCCGTCAAACCTACTGCTTACGGATCTCGAGAATCTCGACTGTGTGCTTCTGGGGGAACTTCACATCGAGCCCGGCCTTCAGTTGTTCGCCCGAGAAGGCGCCGAGGTCCCCTCCTGTCATCACAGAGCGGATCCGGTACGGGCCTTCAGCAGGCGGCGATGGTCGGACGGCGGGTCATGATCGAGCTGGTGTAGATCGCCTAGCGTCTCCGCGCCCGCTCATAGCTCAAATGGGGCGGCCATAGTCCTTTTGCCTGTCCGGGTTCAACTCTGCACCGGCCAGCCGATCATCTCCTATTGAGACGTTTGAGACAAATGAGACGATTTACGACCTGAGCGGCCGCTCCCGAATATTAGAAACGTTGATTCTAAAGGCTTGCTAGGCTTCGTTCCGTGAATTTTGCGTCCATTATTCCAGGGAGGCGGCGTTTCAATTCCATCCTTAAGCCCCTCACCCGGCTCGCGGAGGTCATCCCGAGCGAAGCCGAAGGTCTTGCCGCCCTCTCCCCTACAGGGCGAGGGAAAGGGAATTCGATAACTCCCTTCTCCCCGCAAGAGGGGAGAGGG
>JBOGJY010000477.1:0-1704 GCA_050745325.1 Terriglobia bacterium | reverse complement strand
ACCCTGAATCTCATCTAGAGTGGTCGAGGGACGGGCCCAATGACGCCACGGCAACCGCCCCGCTTCAAAGCGGGGGTCAGGTGCTAACTCCTGCCCGGTTTTGGGGAAGATGAGAGGGGCCTTCATGCTCTTGCCAAGCCTCCCCGATGACTCGTGGAGGCTTTTTTATTACCTTCCCGTTTCATCCATCCAAAACATCCTGGAGAATCGCGCCACCCTGGACTGAGATCCCAAGGGAGGAGGAACCATGAGCTATGCTTCGCACTTGCAGTGCCGCGCTTGTAGCCGCCAATACGAATTGAAACCTATCGCCGCCTGCGAGGAGTGCTGGGCGCCGCTGGAGGTGGTTTACGATTACGCGCGGCTGTCTTCTGATTTGAAGCGGCAAGATATCGCCACTCGCGCGCCCAATATGTGGCGCTACCAGGAGCTGCTTCCGCTTATGGGCGACCCGGCAGTGGGGCATCACACCGGCTTCACTCCATTTTTCCGCGCCGGGCGGCTGGCTCGCGCTCTCGGAGCGAGAGAAGTTTATATTAAAAATGACGCGGTGAATCATCCAACGCTTTCGTTCAAGGACCGCGTGGTGGCTGTGGCTTTGAGCAAAGCGCGGGAGTTCGGGTTCGACACCGTGGCGTGCTCATCCACCGGCAATCTGGGCAATTCCGTGGCCGCGCAAGCCGCAGCCGGCGGCTTCAATGCCTACATTTTTATTCCCGCCAGCATCGAGCACGAGAAGATTGTTTCGACCGATGTTTTTGGTCCAAAGCTGGTGCGGGTTGACGGCAACTACGACCAGGTGAACCGGCTGTGCTCTGAAATCGCGATGAAATATCCCTGGGGCATCGTCAACGTGAACCTGCGTTCTTATTATTCCGAAGGCTCGAAAACGGTTGGCTACGAAGTCGCGGAGCAAATGGGCTGGCGGCTGCCACAGAACATCGTCATTCCTATGGCTGGAGGCTCGCTCATCACCAAGGTGAGCAAGGCCTTCGATGACCTCAAAAAGCTTGGCTGGGTGGAACCCACGCCCGCCAGGATTTACGGGGCGCAGGCCACCGGATGCTCACCCATCACGACCGCCGCAAAGAAAGGCGATCCGGAAATCGAGCCGCAGAAACCAAACACTATTTGCAAGTCGCTCGCCATCGGGAACCCGGCGGACGGCTACTTCGCGGTGAAGACCATTCTTGGGAGCGGCGGGGCCGGGGAGGACGTGAGCGACGCGGAAATCATCGAAGGCATCCGGCTGCTGGCGGAAACCGAAGGCGTGTTCGCCGAAACAGCGGGTGGCGTCACGGTGGCAGTCGCGCGCAAGCTGATCCGTCAGGGGCGGCTGAATCCGGAAGAATCCGTCGTCCTGGCGATCACTGGAAACGGCTTGAAGACGCTGAGCGCGCTGGATGGAGCGCACGAGGAAACCCCTGTGATCCGCCCGAAGCTGGCGGAATTTGAAGAACAGTATGCCGGAGCCGCCGCCACCGCCACCGTGGTATAACGGGTTGCTGAAAGTCCCGGTTTGTCATGCTGAGCGAAGCGAAGCACCTGTTTGTCATACTAAAAAAGCAGATTCTTCGCTGTGCTCAGAATGACAATTGAAAAAGTGGGTAGTGTAGATCTGCATTTTCCGGGGCTTTGAAAGTCCAAAACCGCAGACCTCAGAGGCGGAGGTCTGCGCTACTTTTCAGAATTGCCTCATCCTCT
>JBOGJY010000476.1:0-4291 GCA_050745325.1 Terriglobia bacterium | reverse complement strand
TGCCTGCACTCGGTTTCCGTACCTGCCGGGAGGAAATTCGCTCTTCCGGCGGAGATGCCTCCTCGAAGTTGGCGCCTTTGACGAAGAGTTTGATTACTATCTGGATGAGACTGACGTTTGCCTACGGCTTGTAGACGCCGGCTATCTGCTCAAGCAACTGCCGAACGCCTTTGTCTACCACCGGAACCTGCCCAGTCACGCGCGCAATGCCAGCCGCGTGGTGACGGATTGGAAATCCATCGTAAAAAACAAGGTTTATTTTGCGCTCAAGAACGCCCCCCCAGAGACGGCGTTCACGGCCCTAATGAAAGACTGGGGGGAATACACCGCCGCCATAGAGTCTGCCCTGAAGGAGCACCTGACCCTTGGCAACATCGAAGCCAAGACGCTTGATAGATTCTATACGGATGCTGATGCTTCGCTCCGCGCCGGCATCCTGCGCGGCCTCACGCAACCCCAGCGTTTCTTGCATTCGAAAGCCGCCGAATCGATGCGCGGCCCAGTAGCCCTGGATGTTCTGGATAGCAAACATCAGGGAACGTTCAAACCTTGTCCCGTGGTTCTCGAAGCGCCAGAGAAGCTGACTGTGTGCTTGTTGAGCCAAGGATATCTTCCAGAGGTCAACGGCGGCATTCCCCGTTTAACTTATGACGTTGCTTGCGGTCTTGCCGGGCGTGGCCATATCGTGCACGTTCTCACCAAAAGCACAAGCGGTCAAAACACAGTGGACTTCGAAAATGACGTCTGGGTTCACCGCCTGATTCCCGATCCCGAAGTGCCGCCGGTTCCCAGGGGAATCAAAGTCCCACGCCACATTTGGCAGTATTCCGCATCAATGCTGCACGAGCTGCGTTGGATTCAGTCAGTCCACCCCATTGATATTGTTGAAGGGCCCATCTGGGATGCGGAAGGGATCGCCGCCATCCTCGACGGCGGTTTTCGCGTGATTACCAATCTCGAAACCCCATTGAAAGTATGGATTGAGACGAACCCTCATCTCGTCGATGGAACACCGGAGCAACAGCAGTTCTTCGAAGACGAAATCGCTGCGGAAACCCTGCTTGCCCAGCGGTCCGCCGGATTGCGGGCCCTGAGCGCCGGAGTTCTTGAGACCATGCAAAAACACTACGGAATCAAGTTCCGGCCCGCTCAGGTTTCAGTTCTTCCCCTCGGCATGGAAGACCGGTCAATTGGAGTCGAAGCGCCCGGCAAAGGCGATTTCATGGACGTGCTGTTCACGGGCCGGTTCGAGCTTCGCAAGGGTATTGACGTTCTTCTCCAAGTGATTCCGCCGCTCTGCCTCAAGCATCCCAGGGTGCGCTTTATCCTCGTAGGGGACGATCCAGTCATGGCAGACGGTACGTGCTTTGCGGAGCTTTTCCGCCAGCTCCACGCGTCCGCGCCGTTCCTTGACCGCGTGATCTTCGCAGGAGCTGCGCCGGACAGGGAACTCGAAACCTATCTTGCTCAGTGCGATATCTTCGTCGCGCCTTCGCGTTACGAATCCTTCGGCCTGGTTTTCCTGGAGGCGATGATGTTTGGCAAGCCTGTGGTAGGGTGCCGGGCGGGCGGCATGAAAGAGGTCATCGAAGAAGGCGTTACAGGTCTGCTGGCTGACCCGGGCGATGCAGAGACTCTGCGCGCTGCGCTCGACACATTGATTTCAGACCGGGAAAAACGCGAAGCCTTCGGCAAAGCCGGGAGAGCAAGCTTCCGGGCTCACTATACCAGCGACAAGTTGATCGACCGCACCATCGGGTTCTACCGGCGGGTAATTCAATCATCCAAGCCGTCGGAATCGCTGGCGGAATCTGATGTGCTGCACGAAGCCGCCATCCGCTAGGAATCCTGAGCTTTGTGAACGAGTCAAGTTCCTGAGCGTTAGTTGGTGCAGCGGCGTCCCCGCCGCCGAATCACTTGAAAAATAAAAACCGGCGGCCAGAGGCCGCCGCTACAACCGCAGTTGCCACGCAGACTCCCCGAAGGGGAGTGACCCAAATAGCCGTGGGTGAAACCCAGGGTCACGGGCAGAGAGGCCATCCGGCCCTGAAGGGGCCGAACAATTGATGCGCTGATGATGGCCTGATTTGGCGATATTCAACCCCGCCGGGGTTGCCGGAGGATGATCGGGGTTCGCGTTCCGTGGGTTCCACCCACGGCTATTCAGGTTCCACCGCTTCGCGGTGGCGTGCGTCCCATTGATCCGATTCGTCCAAGGCGCAGCCTCGTTAGTGTATCGACTCGATTTTCCCCTCTCCCCCGAACCGGGGGAGAGAGTTGCTCGCGTAGCGGGGCGGGTGGGTGAGGGGTCTGATCCTAAGGCTGATGCGCGTATTTTTTGTATGCTACGTTTCAGACAAGATATACGTCCATGCTGCCCGCTAAGCCGCTCTATACTCTTTTTGTCTGTCGTAGACTGCGGCCGCACGAGACAGTCATCACGTAGTGGTAAGAAGCGCCGGCGTTTTCCTAAGGTTTAGCTCAGTGCTTGGAGGGAGATAACACCCTCCAAGCAGCTAAATTGTTTGTTTTCTTCATCCTAATTTAACCTGCGGAACCCAATCTCTCCGCCTTCTCACCCGTGTTTTTTCTGCCACCCCTCCCGGTGTTCTGTTGTAGCGGCGGCTTCTGGCCGCCGGTCTTTACTATTAAAAGCCGGCAGCGGGGACGCCGCCGCTACAGCCGTAATCGCCACACAGGCTCCTCAGGGCCGCAACGCAGGCGCCTGGGGGAACTTTCGCGGAATAACGCCCTCGCCTTCCTTAACCGTCACAATCTGATTGATGGGAAGGTGGGCGTATTTTTCCACCGCGCCGTTCGGCCACTTGATCTCAAGTGACTCAACCGTCTTACGGCGGCCCAGTCCAAAATGAACGCGGGGGTCGCTTGCGCCCATATAACTCGATCCGCCCGCGGCCTGGCGGACCTGTGCAAAGTCCTCCGAGATCAGCGTGAGCCGCGCGCCGATACCATCGCGGTTCGACTTTGTTCCAATCAGAAATACCTTCAGCCAGTTATTGGCGTTGCCGCCGTCGTTTCTGAGGAGTTGGGGATAGCCGCCGCGATTGTTCACGGCCACGTCGATATCGCCATCGTTATCGTAATCGGCCACGGCAAGGCCGCGTCCAGCGGTCGGCCGCATGAAATCCGGTCCCAACTGATCTGAGACCTTGGCAAACTTTCCGTGGCCTAGGTTGCGGAACATTAGCTTGGGTTCTTTGTAGCTCACCTCGCTGTGATAGAGCTCGATGTTGTCGAGCATGGCGCTGTTCACCTGGCAGATGTCAACCCACCCGTCGTTATCGTAATCCAGGAACTTTGCCGCTACGCCGCTGAGGTAAATGGCATTGTTGCCCAGGCCCGAGGGAAACGTGGCGTCGTCGAACGTGCCGTCGCGGTTGTTGTGATAAAGACGGTTGAGCTCAAAATCGAGATGGGTGATGTAGACGTCCGCCCATCCGTCGCCATCCACGTCTTCCGCATCGATGCCCATGCCAGCCTCGTATTTGCCATCGGCGCTCGCCGCGATTCCCGAAATGAGTGAATCGTCCTCAAATGTCCCGTCGTGCTTGTTGATGAAAAGGAAGTTGGGCCACGTATCGTTGGCGATGGCGATGTCGGTCCAGCCGTCGTTGTTAAAGTCGGCGCAAACCACGCCCATGCCCTTGGCTTCGGGAACGCCCACGCCGGATTTCACCGAAACGTCGGTAAATGTGCCGTCGTGATTGTTGTGGTAAAGCTTGATGCGCTGGCCCTGATAGTTGTCCGGGTGGCAGTAGGCGCGATAGCCGGGCCGATGCTGACCGCAATAAAGATTGGTTGCAGGCGTCCACTTGATGTAATTGCAGACCACCAGATCGAGGTAGCCGTCGCGGTCGTAGTCAAACCATGCGGCGCTAGTGGACCATCCGCCCTCATCCGCGACGCGGGCTTGCGCGGTCACGTCCGTGAACGTACCGTTTCCGTTGTTGTGATAAAGAATCGCGCGATCGTATCCGGTAACGTAGAGATCGGGATAACCATCGTTGTCGTAATCGCCGACGGCGCAACCCTGACCGTAGTGGCCGCTCCCGGCAACGCCTGCTTGTTCGGTGACATCGGTGAACGTGCCGTCGCCGTTATTGCGATAGAGCGCGCAGCGGAGCGGATGCGGGGGCGTGTAGACTGCGGTCTTCGACGACTGAACAAGAAACAGGTCGTAGAGACCGTCCTGGTTATAGTCGATCCAGCCGAGCCCCGTGCCCATGGTCTCGAGGTAATATTTCTCAGCCGAAGTTGTGGAATCCTGGAG
>JBOGJY010000475.1:0-6885 GCA_050745325.1 Terriglobia bacterium | reverse complement strand
CGCTTCGTCCCTCTTCGACGGTGGTCGCGCCGTTCGCCGCGTCAAGGGTCTCCGATGAACAGTCCGGCGAAAAGCGCCGAACCGCCCTTGATCCCGCGCCCGGAGCGCGAGAGCACTCGTGTCACTAGAGCAGTTTCGCTTTAAGTGCTTACATATCCGCAAGAGGCGAAGTGGTTTGTACATTCGCTCGGGGAAACGGTATTGAGCAATTCCCCGATTTCCTTCCACAGGGCATCGATATCGCGTTGGGCGGCTTGGCGGAGCCGCGCCTTGAGTTTGGAAAAGAACTTTTCTATGGGGTTCAGATCCGGCGAGTACGGGGGCAGAAAGAGTACGAGGGCTCACGTCGCGGTAATCGCTTCCTTGACCCCCGCCACCTTGTGACTGCTGAGGTTGTCGAGGATCACGGTGTCTCCCGGCTGGAGTGTTGGGCAGAGGAATTGACGCACGTAAGCCAGAAACATTTCACCGTCCATCGGCCCGTCGGTGACCAAGGGTGCGGTCAATCGGCGGCGGCGCAGAGCGCCCACAAAGGTCGTCGTTTCCCAATGCCCGCGCGGCGCCGAGTCGATGCAACGCCGACCTTTGAGCGCGCGCCCGTAGCGGCGCGTCATGCCGGTCGAGGTCCACGTTTCATCGATAAACACGAGTTTTCGGCTTCCATCGTGGGCAGCGCTTGCCGCCATGCGCTTCGCGCCTGCCGCACGTCCTCGCGTTCTTGATCGCTGGCGTGCAGGGTTTTTTTTGAAGGTCAGATTCCATTGGTTTAACTGATGCCACAAGGCGCCGATCTTGATCGATACGCCTTGCTAGGCCAGGCGTTCGCACATCTCGGCCAAGCTCAGACCCGGCTCCTGTTCGATCCAGCCACGCAACACAGACTCCATCCCCGCAACCCGCGAACGGCGATGCCCGCCGATCTGAAAACGGGTCCGTTGGCCCGTCTTCTGCACTCGCCCTCGCACCTGGTAAACCCAGACCCGGCTGACTTCCAGCCGCCGTGCAATCGCCGTCGGCCGCTCTCCCCGATCCAGCGCCCATAACACCCGATCCCGTAAGTCCTGTGAATAGGATTGCATCTTTGCCTCCCCTTTATCGGTAGAGGCATTATCGCACATAATGTATACACTTAAATTACAAATGCTCTAAAATGCGCTTGACAACGCCGACGCCATTATAGACGGGTTCCTGCTCTCTCCAAAAGGCACAAGAGATCGCCTTCAATGTTCTTACCTGCGTCGCGGGTCGATGGCGCTGGTTTAGCTCGCGTGCTTGCGGCAATCAGTTCCCTGATTCTTGGTGGTTTTCATGCTGAAAGGTGTTTCGCAGAGTACTGGGCGATGACTTCAGGGTTCA
Source organism: Terriglobia bacterium (assembly GCA_050745325.1). Taxonomy (GTDB): domain Bacteria; phylum Acidobacteriota; class Terriglobia; order UBA7540; family UBA7540; genus RH2-MAG17b. The sequence continues at coordinate 5,529 of JBOGJY010000475.1, read as the reverse complement.
AGTCGATCCCCAGCCCTGGCCCCTGAGGGACCTCCATGTGTCCGTCCCGAATGTTGGGCTGTTTGACGGGCAGATCAAACCACATAGGATCGCGTGTGGGGTTGGGGAAGATTTCGACATACAGTCCATGAGGAATTGAAGCCAGTAGATGGATCGCAACCTGAGGTTCTTCATGGTGAGCCATTCCGATGCCAAATGAACTGGCCATGGCTGCAATCCGACGCCACTCCGTAATCCCACCCACGAGGGTCACGTCTACGTTCAAAATGTCGACCGACTCGCTTAGAACCAGATCGCGACAGCCAAATCGGGAGATCTCGCCTTGCCCTGCAACAACCGGAATTGATACGGCCTGCCTTACCCTGCGCAGCCCGTGCAGCTGGTCGTACCACTGCACGGGCTCCTCCAGCCAGCGCACTTTTAGCGACTCGACCTTGCGGCCGAATTCGATCGCAGCTTCCGGTGTCCAGGCCTGATTCGCATCACAGGCAATGACAAATTCGTCGCCAATTGCCTCTCGGACGACTCGCACACGCCGTACGTCTTCATCGATACTGGCCCGTCCCACCTTGAGCTTCACCCCAGCCAACCCGGTGGCCTTATAGCCCTTCATCTCGGCCACAAGCTCGCGATCACCCTTGCCACTGGCATAATATCCTCCGATGGCGATCACGGGCACCTGTTCACGATATCCACCCAGCATTTTATATAGGGGTGCCCCGCAGGCTTTGCCCAGCAAGTCCCATATGGCGATATCGACCGCAGCAATTGCTTGCATCTGAATCGCCTTGTTTGCAAGATCCAGGGTATGAATGCCCCGGTTTTCAAGGCCCATCTCCGCCTGGAACATCCTTTCCCAGAGCAATTCCACGCGCCAGGGATCTTCCCCGATCAGCAATGGCTTGAACGTGTGCTCGATCGCGCGCGCGATTTCAGCTTGGTATTTTTCTTCGTCTCCTCCGAAGATTGAGCCCACCAGACCGGTGTCGGTTTCGACTTCGGTAACTAAAGTGTTCCGAGACGTAATCTGATAAGTTCCTCCGTGGAAGGTTTCTTCCAGAGGTCGAACCAGTGGAATAGCCCTAACGTCGACGATTTTCATCTGATTATTTCCTTATCATTTTGAGCCTAACTCGTGTAATCCTTGGCCCACTCCCAGCAAATTTGCAGCCTGAAGTTAGCAGATTATTGGGTCGCTGCCGAGCGGCGATGTTTATATGAAAGAGTCCAAAATCAAACACCACGCATGCTCCCAGCCAGATGGACCAAATCATACAAGAAGGCGTGTTGTGTGTAAAGAAATAACTTGATCGAAAACAAATTGCTTGACATGCAACCTGCGCAGTGCTAAATAGAGTTCTCAGTACAGCACAGGGGTCAGCAACGCCGATTCGCTTACCGCGGTTTTGATGTTGGAATGTCGGGTCTTGAACATGCTGCTGCGCACCCAGCTCAAACGCAGGTGGATGGGCATCTCGCCCCTATGATGTCTGCTTTTTGGAACTACCCATTTTCTTCACGGGTTCAATGCTGGGGGTTTTGGCCATAGGAACTTCTACCACGGGAAACCATAGTTGAATCCGTTTCCATAACCCGACATTTCCACAGTTATCATGAACTTGATAGAATGCGCCGTCAGGTCTTACGGCCATAACAAGGAGGACAATTGAAGCGCCGGGAATTTGTCAAGGCACCCATCGGGGGCGTAGGCGCAATGGCATTCGAAGGGAACAGAGTCAACGCAAACTCAAATCTAAACCCTACGCTCCCCCGGAAAACGATCAGAAAGTGATGCAAAAGAGCTGCGACTGACTTTCTCGGCCGCCAAGGAAAGGATTGAGATTTCTTGGTGGCGGTGCATATTCGGAGAAGACGACGGCATAGCTTCGCCCGAGAACGAAAAAGGTTTGCTTGAAAGCTATCAGCAAACAGACTTTGACGATTCTACCTAGCACACTTTATTTGAACATCTGCCTTCGTAATCTCGATACGCGAGTCAACCAGCTGTTTAATCAGGGGCGACCGCCAGTTGCATACCGGCTCCCGCAACGGGCGCTTTCAGTAGGCGCCCAGGCGGTCCGCAAGGAGTTCTCTTCAAGGAGTGGATCATAATGCTAAAACTTGCGCTGTCGGACTACACATTTCCGAAGTTGGAATGGGAGCAATCCCTGCGGCTTGCGAGCGACCTCGGCGTGGAAGCTGTTGACCTCGGCATATTTGCCGGCCGTTCCCATCTTCGGCCAGAAGATGTTCTCGTTCGCCCCTCTCAGTCCGCTGCTCGTGTTGTGCGCGCTCTCGCAAGCGCTGGATTGCAGGTAGCCGACATTTTTGGACAGCCGAGCACGGCGTTTCAGGAGAAGGCCGTCAACCATCCTGACGCAGGCGAGCGCAGGAAAGCGACTGACTTTTTCTGGCGCCTGCTGGAATTTGTAGTACGGTGCAATGCAACACACATGACCTTGCTGCCAGGGGCCCATTTTGAGCAGGAAAGCTACGAAGATTCTCTCAAACGTTGCGCAGAGGAACTGGCCTGGCGAACAGAATCCGCGGCGAAGGTTGGGGTCAGCTTTTCCGTAGAAATGCACTTAGGATCGATAGCCCCCACACCCGCTCAAGTCAAACCTATTTTGCAACTCACACCCGGCCTTGCGCTGACGCTGGACTACGGCCATTTCGCTTTTCAGGGAATCCCGGACAATGAGGTTGAGCCGCTTCTGCGCTCTGCCTCTCATTTTCATGCCCGTGGCGCTTGCAAAGGGAAACTCCAGGCGCCTTCCAACGAGAACACCGTGGATTTCAGCCGTATTCTCCATGTTATGGACGAAATTGGCTACCGGGGGTACGTAGCTCTGGAGTATGTCTGGACAGAATGGATGCGTTGCAACGAAGTGGATAACCTGACGGAGACAATCTGGCTGCGTGATCTGCTGAAGGCGGCGGAGACGAAGTCGTAGAAATACAGGAAGGGAGTATCTCTGTGGCGGAAATCAGAATTGGCGTAATTGGCGCTGGATGGTGGGCAGTGAAGAACCACATCCCGGTGCTTCAGTCACGGGAAGATGTGAAAGTGGCTGCGGTGTGCCGATTGGGAGCTGATGGGTTGCGTAAGGTCCAGCAGGAATTTGGAATTGAGTTCGCGACGGAAGATTATCGCGAACTGCTCCGCCGCGAGGATTTGGACGGGGTGGTGATCAGCTCGCCGCATCGGTTTCATTACGAGCATGCAGCGGCGGCACTCAACCATGGCCTTCATGTGCTGTGTGAAAAACCGATGGTTCTGCGCGCTCCGGAGGCGCGCAAGCTGGCCGATCAAGCCCGCTCCAGACAACTGCATTTTCTGATTCCCTTTGGCTGGAACTACACCCGGTTGGCTGAACAGGCCAGGGACGTGGTAAGGCAGGGAGCGATCGGCAGTATTGAACACATTACCTGCCACATGGGCAGTGCGACACGCGATCTTTTTAGCGGCGAAGATTTCTGGTTTTCGAAGAAAGACGATGTAAAGCCTGATCCCAGCACCTGGAGCGACCCTGCCGGCGGTGGCGGTTTTGCTCATGGGCAGTTGTCACATCCCCTGGCCCTGGTGTTTTACATCACCGGGTTTCAAGCGAAAGAAGTATTCGCCTACATCACCAGTTCCAAGACCGGGGCTGACCTTACGGATGCCATAAGTTGCCGGTTTACGAATGGCTCTACCGGGATGATCGGCGGAGCCGGGACGATGCCTCCGAAGTCCACCTACCAAGTTGATATCAGGATATTCGGAACAGATGGCATGCTGCTGCTGGATATTGAGAGACCCCGGCTGGAATTGCACCGCCGGGACGGCGAGCGGCAGATCATCCACGTGGATCAAAAGCCAGGGGAATATTCATGTGTTGAGCCGCTCCACACTTTTGTGGATCTGATTCGAGGCAAAAAGGTTGAAAACCGTTCCACGGCGGATTTGGGGGTGGCTGTGGTAGAAGTTCTGGACGCTGCCTTGCGCTCTGCTGGCTCCGGACGGAGCCAGAACGTTGCCGACCTCGATTGAGGGCTTCGAGGAGGTACTTCTTAAGAAGGACAGGAGCGATCCGTTCATGAGACATCACAAAGACTTTATTAACAACGAATTTTCGACTTCGAACGTGCGAATTGAGCCGACGAACCTCGCGGCAGGGCAGCCCGGCACGCAATTCGAACTCACGCGACGATCGTTTTTGCAATCCATTGCCGCCCTGGGGGCCCTGGCATCGTTCAGTCCCCTGGCGCTACCTGCCGGGAGTTTCGAAGAGCGTTTCCTGTTGCCTCCGAATTCGTCCCGCATGTGGACCTGGTGGTTCTGGCTTTCCGATCGTGTCGACCAAAGAAGCATCACCAAAGACCTTGAGGCAATGAAGGAACAAGGCATCGGCGGAGCGACCGTTTACAGCCTCAGCGGTCCGGGAGTGGACACCCGGCTGCGGGGGCCGGCGTATATGACTCCTGCCTGGTGCAAGCTTTTCTTGCACACGGTCAGCGAGGCCAAGCGTCTGGGCCTAGGAGTGAAAACGATGCTATGCAGCGGCTGGAACGCTGGTGGCCCGTGGATCACCCCGGAGTTGGCCTGCAAGAAGTACACCATTTCTGACTTGACCCTCACGGGACCACAACATTTCCATGGCGAGCTGCCACATCCTGCTTGCGATTCGCGCTTCTATCGAGACATCGCCGTTCAGGCCTTCCGAATTTCCTCGCATCCGCCCGCGTCCCCTCCGGACCCTGCGCAGGTAAAAGCCCGAGACGCCCTGCTGGCTCTCAAGAACTGTACAAATTCACTGACGCCCGGCACGGTTCCCATCCAGGAAATTTGCGACGCGCCGCTGCAGCCGTTGCCACCGGAACTCGACGGCGATGTTCTGAGCGCGGTCAGTTGCACCGACCTCACGGCCCTTTTGGACGAGAATGGAACCCTCGATTGGGCGGTTCCCGAAGGCGAATGGCTGGTGTATCGCGTGGGCTGCACCCTGACCGGAAGGAAGACGACTTGGTCCTCGCCGACCGGTGAAGGTCTCGAAGGCGACCCCCTGGACCCCGCAGCGATGGAGTCCCAGTTCCAGCATATTGCTGGTGTTTTGCTGAAGGACGTCGGCCCTGCCGCTGGCAGGACTTTCCAGGCTGTAGAAATTGACAGTTGGGAGATCCGGCTGCCGAACTGGACCATGAAATTCCTGGATGATTTCCGACACTACCGCGGCTACGATGCTCGCCCCTACTTGCCCGCGCTTGCCGGCCGCACCGCCGGCAGCGCAGAAATCAGTGATCGCTTCCTCTACGACTTCCGCAAGACCCTCGGCGATTGCGTGGCGGAGAATTACTATGGCCGGCTGACCGCGCTCGTTCGAGGTTCCGGCATCATCCAGCAGAGTGAAGCCGGCGGCCCCTGCGCTGGGAAGCTGATGTCCATGGACGCCTTGAAGAACCTGGGCCGTTGCGCCGTACCCATGGGCGAATTCTGGCAAAGCCCGGTTTGGAAAGAAAAAAACGACCAGAACACGAATGGCAAGCAGA
>JBOGJY010000474.1:0-3765 GCA_050745325.1 Terriglobia bacterium | reverse complement strand
AGTTAAGCTGATAACGCCCCTCTCCTCATAGGGGCGAGGGGAGAAAGTTAAGCTGATAACGCCCCTCTCCCCCGAATCGGGGGAGAGGGTGGCCCGCATAGCGGGACGGGTGAGGGGGGACGCATCGTCAGTCAAAGGAAATGCACAGCAATAAATAACTGCCACCCAGGACTTGCCGATGTCACAGAAACCCAAAAGCCAGCGCAGCATATTCTGGCTGTTGTGCCTTCGATCGCTGCAAGTGAAGCGCCCGCAGGCGATGCTGGCTATTGGATCGCTGGTGGTGGGCGCGGCAGTGTGCTCTTTGCTGCTTAATCTCTACGGCGGCGTCGAGCGCAAGATGACCGAGTCGTTCAGCGCGTTTGGGGCCAACGTGATCCTTGCTCCGCGCGACGTGGCGCTACAATCAAGCGCCCTGCCAAGTCTCATGCAGGAACCACGGGCGGATGCGTTCGAACGTATGCCGGGGATTGCGTCCCTTCCCGTGCTCTATGCCGTCTCACACTTGAACCCGGTCGAGCCGGACCCGCGGCTGCCAGGCGGTGAAAACGTGATGGCCGTGGGCACTGACCTGGGCGGCCTCGCGCAAATGAATCCCAACTGGCGGCTTCAAGGGAAAGGCTCGGCTTTCAAATCCCAGGACTGCATCGTGGGAGCTCACCTCGCTGGTGAAATGCGATTCCATCCGGGCGATCAATTGCAACTGAGTTCTCTTTCTTCCGGCGCCAAAGCGGGCCATGTTATTCCGGAGACGTTCCGCATCGCGGCGATTGTCTCAACCGGCGCATCCGAGGACGACCAGGTTTTTACGCCTCTCGCCACTTTGCAACAAATGGCCGGCTTACCAGGGAAAATCAGCCTGATGGAGCTGCGCGTGCCGGGTGATACGCAAGCAATTGAGGCGGGGATTCGCCAACTGGCCGCGGCTTTTCCCGGATTAACGGTGCGTCCCGTGCGCCAGATCGTATATTCTCAAGGCCGGGTGCTCACCACCATCCGGCGCCTGATGCTCGCGCTCACGGCGCTGATCCTCGTGATCATTGCTCTGTGTGTCGCGGCCACGATGACCGCGATCGTGCTTGAGCGGCGTAAAGACGTGGCGGTGATGAAAGCTCTCGGAGCAAGCGATCGCGTGGTGATGGAGCTTTTTATCAGCGAGGGCGCGGCGCTTGGCTTGCTGGGCGGGCTGCTGGGCTTCTTCATCGGCGCTTTTTTCGCGCGAGATGTTGCCGCGCGCCTCTTTCATGTTGCGCTCGCCCCAAGCTGGTGGGTGTTTCCGGTGGTTTGCATTTCCACCGCGGTTCTGGCAGTTGTCGCCACGATGCTGCCGGTGCGTATTGTCCGCGGAATCCAGCCCGCGGCGGCGCTCAAGGGAGCGTGAAAGACAAGTGATGAGTGATGAGTGACAAGCAAACGGTCATGGCGGGTGACAAGAAGGCACGCGGGTACAAAGACCTACTTGTTTGGCAAAAGGGCATGGAGCTGACAAAGCAGATCTACCATCTCACGCAAGCCTTTCCTGATGGAGAAAAATACGGGCTGGTCTCTCAAATGCGGCGTGCAGCAGTTTCAATCCCATCAAACATTGCCGAGGGTCAGGCGCGCCGCTCTACCAAGGAATTTATCCAGTTTATATCTCACGCTGAGGGATCGGTGGCGGAACTTGATACGCAGCTAATACTGGCGCTTGACTTGGGCTATTGCACCCAGCAACAAGTGGAAAAGGCGTTTAGTTTCGTTGCTGACTTGCGAAACATGCTGAACGCCTTGCGAAGAACCCTTCTTCTTAAGGGTCAAGAATAACGGGTCAGTGTCTAAGTGCTTTTTGCTTGTCACTCATCACTCGTCACTTGTCACTGATCTTATGGAGTTCAGCGTGCCGTTTATCGAAGTTAAGAATTTGACCAAACAATACGGGCCGCAAGTCTCGGCGCTGCGCAACGTCTCGCTTAACGTTGAGCGCGGAGAGTGGCTGGCGGTGATGGGCCCCTCGGGCTCGGGCAAGAGCACGCTGCTCAACATACTCGGCTGTCTCGATTCGCCCGGCGAGGGTTCCGTTTCGATTGACGGGCAAGAGCTGACCCGGCTTTCGAAGAGCGATCTGGCGCGCTTTCGAGCTGAAAAAGTGGGATTCATCTTCCAGCAGTTTCACCTTGCGCCTTATCTCACCGCGGTCGAAAACGTCATGCTGGCACAGTATTTCCACAGCCTGGCGGAAGAGAAAGAAGCGCGGGAGGCGCTCGTGCGGGTCGGCTTGGGCGGCAGGCTGCGCCACTTGCCCTCGCAGCTTTCGGGCGGCGAGCAGCAGCGGGTGTGCGTGGCGCGGGCGCTCATCAACCAGCCTAATCTGATCCTTGCGGATGAGCCGACGGGCAACCTCGACGAAGTGAACGAAGCCATTGTCATGAGCCTGCTCGCGGATTTGCACCGGGAGGGCCATACGATCCTGATGGTGACTCACGATCCCGAGATTGGGCGCATGGCGGAGCGCCGCGTCGATCTCCATCATGGCAGGCTGACCGAGATTGCTGCTTTGCCGGCGCAAGAAAGCCTGCTGACGGATAATCTTTTGCAGGCCGTCTGGCGCGCGGAGGAAGAAAAGGGACAAAAGGCGCTGGCCGCCGGAAGCCTGCCGGAGTTCGTAACCAATCGCGCCACTTTCCTTTTGATGGCGCAGGAGGGATCAATCCACCTGGAAGAGGGCATGATCTCTTTCACGCCTGATGGCCAGCGCCGGGCGGACGAGTTGATTCGCCGGCACCGGCTGGCCGAGCGGTTCTTTTACGAGACCTTCGGCATGAACGAAGACAGGCTGCATGAAAATGCCCTGAAGATCGAGCCGCTGTGGACCGCCGACGTAACCGATAAGATTTGTACCTTCCTCCATCACCCTCAATCGTGCCCGCACGGCGACCCCATCCCGCGCGGTGAGTGCTGCCCGGAACGATAACGGCTTGCCTTTGATTTTTGTCTGATGCTACGATGCAGCCTCAACTTAACGTGGAGGTTCTGGAGAGTGGCTTATTCGAAGTTAAACCTGGAAGGAAAACGCGCTTTGGTTTTTGGCGGTACCAGCGGCATTGGCCGCTCCGTTGCGCACGGTCTCGCTGAAGCGGGCGCAGACGTTGCTCCGGTTGGACGGCGCCAGGAAGAGGTTGCCAAAACCGCCGCGGAAGTTCGTTCCATGGGACGCAAGACCCTGGAGGTGACGGCGGATGTAACCCAGCGGGCGGAAATCCAGCAGGTAATCGACCTGATGCTCAAGGAGTGGGGGCGAATCGATATCCTGGTTAATTCCGCCGGGACGACAAAGCGCAACCCATCGCTCGAATATGATGACGAAACGTTCGACCGGATTCTCAATATCAATCTGAAGGGGACGTGGTACACCTGCCAGATGGTGGGCCGGGTCATGCGGGACCAGCAATACGGCCGGATTATTAATATTGCGTCGGTGGGATCATTCCTCAGCCTTCACGAGTCCGCTCCCTATTGCGCGAGCAAAGGAGCCATCGTGGCGCTTACGCGCGCGCTCGCCGCCGAGTGGACTCCTTACCATATTGCGGTGAACGCCATCGCACCCGGATTTTTTGAAACCCCTTTGAACCGCCACATCATCAACGAACCGGGGCGCAAGGCTTCCATTCTTTCCCATACGCCTATGGATCGCTTTGGAAACCTGGAAGAAGTCAAAGGCGCCGCGATTTTCCTGGCTTCAGACGCCGCCAGCTTTGTCACGGGCGAGACCCTCGCTGTGGACGGAGG
>JBOGJY010000473.1:0-2518 GCA_050745325.1 Terriglobia bacterium | reverse complement strand
GGAGCGGATTGGCGGAAGGAACGGTGGGGAGCGTTTTTGCGTGATTAATAAAGAAATTAGCATCGTCGAGAATTGTGTAGCAATAGAAGGCAGTCACGCCCCTGAATCTCTCTTCCGTTAGACGTATGCTAGCGTGGTCACTGATAACGCTGCAACCGCGTTGAAGGTTTTAGTATGTAGTGCTAGTTGATAGCCACGGCACGGTTTTTGTGCCGTGGGCTTTTGCTTCGGTGATTGCAATCCCACGGCATTGAAAAGCATGCCGTGGCTACCTCTCCCAAAGACAGGAGTCTGCGCCAGCCAGCGTAATCAGCCCGAAGGGGTGGCCGACTGCTATGTTCCAATTTGACCGGGTTCCGAATTGATCCCCGACGTGATGCGAGATATTCTGAGTCCGGAGACGCACATGACATACTACCGGTTGGATGGAATTCTGATGTGCGCGGCTGTCGCGCTGGCCTGTTCCGCATGTGGAAGGCGATACGAGCCGGTACCGGCCGGTGGGTTAGCAGTCAAAGAGCCCGATGGACAATATATGGTTGTCACGGCCAGGGGCCGAAGTAATGAAATACCAGCCACTGCCCTGCAACGTTTATCGAGCGCCCGAACCCCGTCCATCCGACTGGATACTCTCAAGGTGGATTTCCGGAGCGAAGGCGATAAGGTCATCGCAACGGTATACGCGCTGACCGTTCCGCATGGCAATCCCCATCGCTACGAAGATCCCTACAAACCTCTGCTCGGCGTTCACTCGGCCCGGCTGGGCCAGGCAATTCAACTCAAGGAATTGGCAAAACTTGGCTTCGTCCCGATCACATACAAGGTCACTTCGGCCAGGCTGCCAGCAGGCTCTCAGCCCACCTTGGTCACCAAGGCGCCATCAATCGAGATCCGCCTGTTGGACGAAAATCGGGAAATGTGCAAGGTGGTCCTGCACAATAAGTCCCAAAAGAATGTCGTAGCATTTGCCCTCGTTCGCAATGAGGGGAACGGCGGCAGACCAAAGGAAATGATCGCATCGTTCGATCCGGACCGACCCCTGATTCCGGCGGGAACAACGTATGCGCGGGAATTCCCGCCGGCGTCCTCCACTATACTTGCTGCCGTGTTATTCGCAGACGGGAGCCATGAGGGCGATTCCGGAGTCGCGGCAACTCTATACGCGACGCGGCTGGGCGGAGAAACCGAAGAGCGCCGGGCCGACCCACTCATCCGCCGAATCATTGCCGATCGGACTCTCGACCACACTGCCAAAATCTCGCACATACGATCGGCGCTGAGCGGCCTTTCGACAGCGCCTGAGGGTCCCACGCTGCGGCTGATGCAAAAGTCATTCCCGGGCCTCCCCTCTGCCACCCTGAGAAAGGAACTGGGGCGAGGTCTGGACCAGGGCGTCCGCAATCTTTGGTCATCGCTTTACGAGTTCCAACACCAGAACGCCGTGTACCCGCCGCCAAAAACGCACCCGCCAATAGAGCGCTGGTGGCCGCCACAGGGGTTGGGTCCGTCGCGCTAGGCCTTCGACTTCGACGAGCCAACCGCTGGCTGGCGCAGACTCCTGTCTTTTGGAGCGGGTAGCCACGGCACCGGCGTTGTGCCGTGGGTTTTGTCATCCCCGGTATGACTCCGGCAAGCGAACATAATCGATCCTCAGCGGACAACGCCTAACCTCGTTTCTGTCTAGCGCGAAATGATTGTAGCTTGACCAGCGCCATTCTTGCGGCTTGCGTACAAGCCCCCTCCGCACCGGGTTGAGGTGCATATAGTCAAACCGCGCAGCGAATTCCTTCTCGTGGCGCACAAATCGGTCCAGAATTGATGCTGCCACACCGGCCCCGAGGCGCGCCTTTTCTCATTCAGCCTGCGGGCCGAAATCCATTTAATGCTTTGGACCACGCGGGAAATCGTCAGTGGATGGGACACCCCGATCAGCGCATGCCAGTGGTCCGGCATCAGTACGTAGCCGCAAAGCAGGAAGCCTAGTCTCCGTCGCGACTCGTCCATAGCCGCCCCAACCAGCGGGAGTTCATCCGCTGCCAGAGGTGGGAGGGCGCGGCCGCGAACTCGTCGGGTGTTCGATAATCCAAGGCGGAATGAATCCGCTGCTGGTTGTAGTAATTCACGTAAGTTTCCAAAGCGGCATGCGCTTCGGCAAAAGTCTCATAAGCGTTGGGCCAGATTTCCTCTTCCTTCAGGGTGCGGATGACTCGTTCCACATACCCATTGTCGTCCGGCGCGTTGTAGCCCGTGTATTGCCCCCGGACTCCGTGCTGCCCCAGGTAAGCAACAAAATCTTTCGAGCACGGCTGCGCCCCGTTGTCACTGCGCAGGGTGAGCGAGTCTTCCAGCGTTCGTTCCGCCAGCCCACGCTGATCGAGCGCCATGCGTACCGCCGCCACCCATTCGCTCGCCCGCGCTCGCCGGTCCAGCGTCCAGCCCACAATCTGCCGCGTATAGCAATCCATCACGACCACCAGAAACAGCAACTGAAAGTTGGTGAGCTGAAAGCTCGTCATGT
>JBOGJY010000472.1:0-6803 GCA_050745325.1 Terriglobia bacterium | reverse complement strand
AGACAAGAGCGCGCCAAAATAATCCGGCTGGCTGCGCTTCACCACCAGCGGCTGCTTTTCCCAGGTGGTTTCCAGGAACTGCTGCTTGCGGGTGGGATTGATCAGCCATTCGAGGGACGGATTGAGTTCCGAAGGAAACGTCTCTGCGGACAAGCTGCTGCGGGTTGCGGAATCAGGCATAGGACTATGGACAAACCCGCGAGAGCGGGTGTTTTAACACCCGCCGCCCGAGAGCGGAATCTGAGTGGCCGCCAATCGGCGTTATCGTTAGCAACTGTGACGAGTGAATGCACTCTACTTGTCAGGGTCGCTGGCCTTCTTTTTGTCGGGGTCGCTTCCCTTCTTCCTCTTTTTGTCGGGATCGCTTCCCTTCTTCTTGTCGCTCTTGTCGGAGTCGCCTTTCTTCTTGTCCGGATCGCTTGCTTCCTGAGCCGCAGCTCGCACACCGGAGACGACGACCGCCGCGCCGGCAAGGAATGCGCCGGTCGCAGCCAGGAATGAACGCCTCGGCAGTTTGCGCTCGGTAACAATTTGGTTGTCCGCGAGGGTCTGAGACGGCTCTTGATTGAATATCTTAGGATCTTGATCAGCCACGGTTTTGCTCCTTTTCCGATGAGATGATTACATCTATTCGGCATTATTCTCTTGTTGCGGCGCTGTTTAAGCGCCTCATGTTGTAGCAGCAGCCTCTAGCCGCCGGTCTTTACTCTTTGAAAGCCGGTGGCCAGAGACCGCCGCTACAATATATGAGATGGCGCTATAAATTGCCAGCATCACTATATCACGGCTGCATCACGGATTGGGCAAACTGCCGTTCGCCGGGTGAACCGGTTGTAGCGCCGGGTTCGTTTTTCAACCCTGCGGCAGTTTCAGAACATCCCAACGAAAAACCGCAGCGTTAAAAGGCGAACACTGCGCTGCAAAGCCGCTCAGCATTGCGGCAATCAGAAAAATATCCTGATGCCGAACTGGATATACCTCTGGCTATTTCCGGGCACATAGAGCTGTCCGAAACCGGTGTTATAGGTCTCCCGGTCGCGCATGAGGGCAATGCCGTTCAGCGTCGTGAGGTCAAATGAAGCTGCGCTCGCCGTGGCAAAGCCCGAGGGGATTGGAACGGTGAAGAAATTGGCCGGTAGGGCGCCACTTGACAGTTTGGCGGCGTTGAAGGTGGCGTTGATCTTAGCAAACTCGGCTGCGCCGGCCCCTTGACCCTTGGAATTGACCGACCCCTGGTTATTGAGCGCCGCCCAATTATTGTATTCGGTCGTGCTGATCGCGCCCGTAGTAGGCTCACCGAAAATGTCGGTGCCACCGGCGTTGTTGGGAACGTTCCTGAATACCGGATGGTTCAGCGCGTTGATCGCATCCACCCGGAACTGGAGCCGCACCCTTTCGGTAATTCTGAAATTCTTCTGGAGGGACAAATCCAACGTTTGCTGCCAGGGTCCACTCGCTATGCCAAAAGTGCGCGGAGCGTTGCCCAACTGCCCAGCGGGCGGAACCTCAAACGCCGACGGGTTCAAATACGGCTCGCAAAGGTTGGTATTCCCGCAACTGGCGTTATAGAGCGGATTGACAATCGGCGCGCCGGAATTCATATCAGGCCGGATGTCGTGAGTTGTCGTACCCAGATAGTTTCCTTCGGAGAGAGTTGCCACGGCGGGATACCCGGTGTAGAGGCGTTCCACGCCGGAGACGGTCCAACCTCCAACCGCACCCGATACGATCTTTGGCGCGTTCGCAAGCAATGCTCGCCCCGGTCCAAAGGGCAGGTCGTAGATAAAGATAGCGTTGATGTCATGCCTGATGTTGTACGTTGAAACGGCGCGGTCGCCTTCCGCCGTCCCGCCATAGGTAATCTGGCCGCCAGGTAGGTTGCTGCTGGTCAGGACGGTCTTATCCGGACTCGCGTTCGATGCGTTGTCAATCGAATTCCCATAAGTATAATTCGCGCTCAGGGTCAGGCCGCGCGTCTCGCGGTGTATGACGCTGACGTAACCCGCGTGCCGGATGCTGTTGGCTGTGGCGTCGTAGAGAGTAGTGAGATTGCCGTAGCCAAGGTAGGGGCTTTCGATATATCCGATGGGGAAGGTTAGAACCGCCCCCGGCTTGCACGTGGTACCGGCTGAAGTGGTTGTGCATTTCGGCGGGGCGGTGCGTCCCAAAGGATCAACAATATTCTGCCCCGTTGGGTTATAGTTATTTGCCTCAAGCTCCTGAATAAAATTGGGATAAAATTGGTTCTCATCGAGAGCCGGCATATACAAATAAGTGCCTTTGCTGCCGATGTAGGCCATCGTCACCACGGTGTTGGCGCCGAACTGCCGGGAAAGCGAGAGGTTCCAGTTTTGCACCTGGGGCGTCTTGGTATTGGGCGACAGAAGGAACCCTGAAATATTGATTCCGTTCGCGTACTCAAGCCCGCTGGAAGGAGCATTTACAGCCTGCTCCGGCGTCAGCGGCGGGTCATAGGGCGCGTTGCAGCAAAGCCGCATAATGTAGTTTGGATTCGTCTGCCCTGCGGTGGCGCCGAAATTCAGGTTTGCCCCGGCAAAAGTGGGATCAGGTTGACGGTTTTGTCCCGTTAGCGGCACGTGGGAAATTCCGTAGCCGCCGCGAATCACGAGGTCATGGAAGTGGGAAGCGTAAGCAAAGCCGAAGCGCGGTTCGAAATCCTTCCAGTTGACAGGGTTCAGATATTTTGACGTGCCTGCCGCGCCGGTGAAGTCAAAAGGAGGAATCGTAACGGAAGACAGCGTTAAAGGTTGCAATGCGCCGCCGGGACCGGTGGGCAGCATAATCGTCCTCGGGCTGCCGCTCGTCAACTGTAATATTTGGTTCGCCGCCGGTATAGGCACAGTTTGGGCCTGCGCGCCCAAGAACACGCCCTGGAAATTGTTTGCCGCAGAGCGCGGAAATTGAAGCGAGTAGCGCAACCCGATATTGAGCGTAAGATTCGACTTCACTTTCCAGTCGTTCTGCACGAAGGCGTCGTAATCGGCCCATCGGTAGTTGTAGGGGATCACGCTGTTGTTCAAAGTGACCGCGTTCGGCACGCCAAGCAAGAAGCTGGCGAAACTGACGCCGCTATTCCGATCGGCGCCGCCGTTCGAATCCGTCTGCACAAAGCGGAAACTGTAGTCCCCGCCCGCAGCCGCGAAATAGTTGGTCACGCCCAGCGTGTCTTTGGCGTACCCAAACCCTGTGGTCCACAGCATCGATCCGTGATTGATGTAGAGGCTATCCTCGATTTGATATTGCTTCTCCGTGTTGACGTTAAGTTGCGAACCTTCCGACCCAATATTGGTAAATGCGTTGAGGGTATCCCAAGTCATCAGCGGCAACCCGCCCTTGGTGAGGCTGGGAAGGCCGAGTTGGGTACTCAGGTTTTGGCCGGTATTAATGTCATAGGTGGGCGAAAATTGGCCGCTGAAGTTGCCAAACGTGTAATTCAGCCGCAGGTCATTGTAAATCGAGGGCGTAATCGTCTGGGTGTCATCCAGCACGTATTGATGCGAATAGCTGAAGGTTGAGCCGTTGCCATTTACCGGGCTTCCGAAGCCGCTGACCCCAATCTCGGGCACATCGGTAAAGCGGAAAAAGGCGTGGTTGTGATTCGTCACCTGCTGGTCAATCTTCAGCGTGTACCGGGTCTCATTCTCATGGACGAACCGCTGTAGCGTGTAATTCACCAGATTACCGTTTCCATCAACGTAATAGCCTTGCGGCAGCGGCATATACTGGAGCAATTTCAAAGAGACCGGGTCCAGCCACGCCTGCGGAATGGTGTTGTTGGGAAACTGGGCATAAGTCTGACCGGTGGCCAGCGCCGGGAGCGCCGCCAGTTGATTACCCTGGAGCGCGTATTGCTGGTAAATCAGGCTGGTCTGGCCGGTGGCCAGATTCTGACCCTTGGGCAGCGCGGCTTGGAATTGGTTCACTACGCTGGTGGGCGCCCATCCGCCATTCACCTGGATAATGTTGCTGAAGTCGCCGCCGCGCATGGCGGCAGTAGGCATAAGGGCATCTTCCTGAAGGGTGTCCTCCTGATAGCGCGGCTCGACCGCAAAGAAGAAGAAAGTGCGGTTATGCCCGTTATAGATTTTGGGAATCCAGACCGGGCCGCCAATATCAAAAGAAAATTGATTCCAGCGCTCGGGATTGGTGGGGCGGTTAGTCACCGCAGTAGTCCAGGGCGCGGCGTTGGTGGTGGGGTTGCGGTTATACCAAGTCGCAGTACCGTGAAACTGATTGGAACCCGACTTGGTGGTAACGTTGATCAGCCCGCCGCCCGTGCGGCCATACTGAGCCGAGTAGGCGGAGGTTTGCACGGACACCTCCTGAACCGTTTCGGGCGAGAAGGAAACCACTTCGCGCGCCAGGCCAACGCCGGTGTTGCTGACACCATCCGCCAGCATCGTGGAAGCGCCGGGCCGCCCGCCATTCAGACTGAGGTTGAATCCGGGCGCCGGCACGCCTGACGTCACGCCCGGGTCTTCGGTACCCACGTCACCCGACACGTTGGGAACCAGGACGGCCAAGTCGAGGACGCTGCGGTTGGCGAGCGGGACGTCCGTCATCATCCGTGAGGAGATGGTTTCGCCCAGCGTCCCGTTGTTCGTGTTCAAGAGCGGCGAGCGGGCCGTCACTTGCACTTGCGTACGGGCATTGCCCGGAAGCACCGTAAAGTTGGCGGTGGCAACGCTCATGGTGTCAACCTTGACTTGTGAAATGACCGCCTTGTCAAATCCGTTGGCATCAACCTCAACTTTGTAAGTGACCGGCTCAAGATTCTGCACCTCAAACGTGCCCACTTTGGAGGTGGTCGTCTTAAACACCGCGTTGGTGCCCAAATTGGTGATAATCACGGTAGCGCCCGGCACGCTTGCGCCGGTCTGATCCTTTACCTCGCCGTTGATGCCGCCCGTGTTGGTCTGCGCGATAAGCGATGTGCTGCAAATAAGAGTCAGTAGAAAAACTTGAACTGCTTTCCGCATATAATTACTTCCTCCACTGTGCCCCGATTGTAGCGGCGGCCTCTGGCCGCCGGTCTTTGCTATTTAAAAACCGGCGGCGAGGACGCCGCCGCTACAGCGGCTTTCCGGCGTTTTCACGCAGACTCTGTAACCCTTTGCCCTCTCATCCTGAGCGCGCGAAGGATCTCCTTGTAAATCAGTGGGAAAAACAGGTTCTTCGCTGCGCTCTGAATGACACGCGCCCAGCAACTCCCTTAGACCCGGCTGCTCACTATATCCATCCATTTTCACTAGTCAAGAATTTTCGTTTGAGCGACTATAGTTTTGCATTGCAAAACTCCGGTTAAGACCTACTACTTCGAGATAACAGTCATTGGCACAATAGATTACAAAACAAACTCAAACTGGCCACACTCGAACCGTTGAAGAGATATACCGTGATGTGTTATATATAGCAAAACCTTGGGGAACGGAGCAACATCGCTTCCGGGCAAAACCGGAAGAGCGGCGCCGGGTAGTGGGTCAGTTTGCGGTGTAGCGGCGGGTTTACCCCGCCATATTGTGGCGGCATGAAGCCGCCTCTACGTCAAACTGACCCACTACCCTGGACTCGGCTTGCTTGGACAGGCCGCCGGGCGGCCGGTAGAATAGGAGTGAGTGTTTGAGCGCCTGGAACCCTTCAAAAGGGACGCTCTGGAGGCTGCGCGTGCTGCGAAATTTTTTAAGGTGCAAGATTCACGGGGCCACCGTGACCGAGGCCAACGTAGATTACGTGGGATCGCTCGCCATTGATGAAGAAATCATGCGCTTAGCGGGAATCGAAGAGAACGAGGTTGTCCAGGTGGCGAACCTGACCAACGGCGAGCGCCTGACCACCTATGCTATCCGCGCGCCGGCAGGCAGCCGCGTGATTGGCTCCAACGGAGCAGCAGCCCACAGGATCCGCAAGGGCGACCGAATTATAGTTTTTGCCTTTGCCCTCTGTACAGAAGACGAAATCGAAGCGCACCAACCAAAGCTGGTCTTCGTGGATGGCGCCAACAATCCTGTTGCCGGCCCGGTGCGCGAGACGTTCGCTCAGACGTTTTGACGTCTTTGGAGGTTGACACTGAATGAGATCGACCGCCTGGCAGGCTGCTATCCTTCTTGCGGCGTTTTCGGTGTGCGCAGTTCAGACAGCCAGGGCACAGGACCTTCTGAGTGACGCTCTTTCGTGGCTTCCTGCGCAAACCGTGGCGCTCGAATATTCCCACCCTTCGGTGCTGCGATCGCTGCCTGCATATCCATCTCTGCGGAACCGCTACCTCGGCAAAAACCTCCGCGCGCTCGAATCCTCACTGGCACAGCTTGGAATCCATGACACCGACATCGATGAGATGGTGCTGGGTTGGCAGACCGGTGCCGGAAGCAAAATGAGCTACGAGGGCCTTGCAACCGGCCAATTTGACGCCACAACAATCAGCCATAATGCCGCAGCCGCCAAGATGTTGCCGCGCAGCGTCGAAGGCTCCGCAGTTTATTGCTTCCCACAGGATCCCAACCGCACTTGTGTCACGGTTGTAGACGCAACACTCGGCGTTTTCGGCCCGCTGCCTTTTCTCGACCAAATGCTTAAGGCCCGCGCCGGGGATGGACCGAGTATCGCGTCCAATCCACAATTTACACAGTATGCGCGGGATGCGCAGTCGCAGGACGCCATTTGGGGCGTTGCCGTTGGCCCTGCTGTTTCCAAGTGGTTTAAGGCCTGGATGCCAGGAGAGAAGAACCTGCAGATGGATTGGACCAACGCCTTCAAGGACGTCCAGGCGATCTCCTATCATATCG
>JBOGJY010000471.1:0-3241 GCA_050745325.1 Terriglobia bacterium | reverse complement strand
TGCTGTTCCGCGAAGGTTATGACGTGCAGTTCGGCGCGCGGCCGCTCAAGCGCGCCATCCAGCGCATGATCCAGGACCCGCTCGCCATGAAAATGCTCGAGGGCGACGTGCTGCCCGGAGATTCGCTCACGGTGGACGCGAATCTGAAGAAGGGCGAGATGGTATTTGAGAAGGAGACGGTGAAAGCCGCGCGGCGGTGAACAAATCTTTAGCTTCTGACTGACTCCGCAGCCTCACGAATAGAATCGAGTTCGTTGACGGCCTCCAGAGCCTTATCGAGAGGAACGTGGGGTTTGAGCTTGTGTATCCGTTTAGCTCGAATTCCCGGCTTCGTTACCGTGGGTGCATCGAGAGTTACGTAGAGCGCCGTTCCAAGGCGTTCCAACTCCGCGACGTTCTTCTTTCCCAGTTTGTCCGCGGTGAATTGAATCTGCGGGTCGTATTTCTTAATCGTTTTTGGATAAAGCTTCTTAAGAAGCTCGCTCGTTGTATCAGGCTCAAGGCTGGGACCGTAGGGCCATTGGGGAATGAGCTTTACGGTTCCATCAGCGCGCATTTGGGTAAGTGCAGCCGAAAGATCAAACGAATAGGGTCCGTGCTTGTAGAGGATGAAATCAAATTCCAGTGGCACGCCAAGCAGTTCTTGAAGAAAATACGCGGTCTTCTGAACGTGAGTTTCACCACACCAACTCCCTTTGCCCTTCAAGCTTCCTATTAGGCTGACTATTAGCGAATCGCGCTTAAGGCGTTCCATCGTCATTCACCTCGGGAACCGAAGTAATTATATTGTTCCTATTCTTGTTAAGCCACTTCTCAGCCCTATCCTTGAGCTCGGGATGAATTAGAACATAGCTTATTACAACGGGCTTTGCGGCTGCAAGCATTTCTGACACGAGTAAGGATCGGGAAATCCTACCATCCTTCATAAGTACAGGAAAATCGGTGCCCTGCCCTTTTACGGAACATGGAGAAAACTTTAGGTTTTCCTCGCCAAACTCGCGACATGCACTTTCAAAAATCATCACAGCAGCATTCGGGTTTCTTTTTTGGTCCTCGGGATTCGTGTGATAAAGCTGTCGAAAGTGACCGCGATTCACGAGACACGTAGCATGGGCATGAGAAGGGGAATGTTTGTTTTGCGCTGATTCTAAAATAGCTGCCATAAGCTCGTTATCTGTGGTCCTTAAATGATCGATAACTTTGGTTGAAAACTTTCCCTCAGGCAGATAAGCGGCAAGAAAATCCTGCAGGTGACGATCATAGGCTCGCCTTACCGGATGAAAATAAAGCTGAGTGTACATGAAGTACCGGGCGACCAGCAAGGCTTCCGCTCCATGAATCCCGTCTTCATGCAGGCCGAGACTTGGCTCCGTTGAATCTTCCTCTACGGCTGCCATAGCAGATTTACTGGCGCCGGACTTGCTGGAATTGCCTTGTCCCTTCTGAAACGGAAGTATTCTTAGTGAGTCAATTAAACGATAGTGATCAAATCTGCCATACGCCACTCCGGCATGATGTGAATCACGTAGGAGGTAATCCATCCTGTCCACACCGAAAGCGTCCCCCACAATAATTTCTGACAGTAGTGTCTCCAAGTCACTAAAGTGCTGATCTGGATACTTTTTCTGACCGACTGCGAGCCATGCGACCTTTACAGGATCGACCTCCACCCTTTCCAAAATCTTCTTCAACTCGTTGCTCTTGATAATTTCAATAGTGAGCCGTTCATGATCCCAGCCTTGCGGAAGAAGTTCCGCCTCCGCAGCATGAGAGAAAGGAAGGTGTCCAA
Organism: Terriglobia bacterium; assembly: GCA_050745325.1. GTDB lineage: Bacteria > Acidobacteriota > Terriglobia > UBA7540 > UBA7540 > RH2-MAG17b. The sequence continues at coordinate 1,452 of JBOGJY010000471.1, read as the reverse complement.
TATCATGGCATAAAGCGGCCATTCTGAGCGTGCGTCTCCAGCGATGATACTCCAGCTTGCCATGCTCCGGAATTATGTTTTTTACCGAGTCGTGCACGTTGTTTGGATGCATGACAATGTCATACACCCGGGAAGCTAACTCCATTACTCCCAAGGAATGCTCAAATCGCCTGTGAGTGGCCCCTGGGTACACAAGGAAAGTTGTGCCGAGCTGATGGATGTGACGCAGGCGCTGCATTGGCCTTGAGTCCAAAACTCTGCGCTCGCTGGACTCTAATCGTATGAAATTATGAATGGGATCGCGAATCTCATGCTCATTCTTCGCCATTTATACTCGCCACTCGCGTATAGTAGTTGAACCGGACCCATAACACTACCCTAATTTGCTACCATGACGCTAGCCCTGATCTTGCCGAGGGGAGGAGCAAAGCCGCCTCTGCGCCGCACTCTCGCGCAGCTTGCCCTGCGCGCAATCCGTACAATGTGATATCATTTTGATATCGGATGACGTTATGCCAGACTTAACCTTGCGCCGGCTGCCTCAAGAAGTGCACAGAACACTGCGCCGCTGCGCCCAACAGCACGGGCGCAGTCTGAATGCGGAGATCCTGGCGATCCTCGACAAGGCGGCTGAACAGGCCAAGCAGCGCCAGGATTTAACCAAGGTTATCAGCGAAATCAACCGACTTCGGGAAGAGGTCGCCCGAAAGTATCCGCACCAGCCCGATAGCGCGGACCTCATCCGGGAAGACCGGGATAGCCGATGAACCTGGTGATCGACGCGAGCGTTAGCGCCAAGTGGTTCTTTTCCGAGACGGAAACTGATCATGCGTTGGAGTTGCTAGGCGCTTGCGAGCGCGGGGCAGTTGAGTTTCTGGCGCCGGAGATTCTTGCGGCCGAAATGGCGAATCTGATCTGGAAGAAAGTGTTACGGATGTCCGTGGATGACCGGCACGGCATGGCGTTCCTCGACCGGTTTCATCAGGTCCCGATCTCCCTTCAGCCGATGTCGCAATTGACCGTTGCTGCACTTCGGCTCGCAATACAGTTTCGCCATCCGGTTTACGATTGCATTTATGTTGTTCTTGCGCTGAGGGAAAACTGCGATTTCATTACCGCGGATCGGCGGCTCTTCCGGATGTTCAGCCCGGCGTTTTCGTGCGTCCGGCTGTTAGGAGAGTGGAAGCCGGCGAGCGGAACTTCAAGCTGATCAGCGGCATCGAATGAATGAGTAAGGCTCCGTACCACTGGGAATAAAGCTTATGTGGAACAACTTTAAGACGACAATTTTACTCGCCGGGCTCACCGGCCTTCTGCTCGCCATCGGCGATTTATGGGGCGGGAAGCAAGGGTTAACTATCGCGCTGATTTTCGCGGCGGTGATGAACCTCGGCAGCTATTTCTTCTCCGCCAAGATCGCTATCGCGTCGAGCGGCGCCAAGCCCATCGCGC
>JBOGJY010000470.1:0-6329 GCA_050745325.1 Terriglobia bacterium | reverse complement strand
TCTCCCGGCCCAGGCCGATTCACCATCGACCTCAGGCGCAGCAGCATGAATATAAAAATCTCTTGAAATTCAAGAGAGAATCTACAACCGCCGCCCGCACAAGCGAGGGCTTTGATTAAATTACTCTAATCTAGAGGTTGGTTGGCCGCGCCCGCTGCTCACTTATGACTCCAGTTCGCCTGATCGCTATCGACCTCGACGGCACGCTTCTCACCAGCGGCGGGGAAATCTCGCCAGAAAATCGCGCGGCCATTCAGGAGGCCGCGGCAGAAGGCGCGCAGATTGTGATTGTCACGGGGCGCCGTTTCCATTCCGCCCTGCGCTATGCGGAGGAGCTTGATTCCGGCGCGATTTTGATTTCCTCGAATGGCGCGAGGATTAGCTCAACTTCAGGCGAGGTTTATTTTCGCAATTTCTTGCCGCGGGAGACCGCCCGCCAGGTAATCCAGGCTGCTCCTGCATTCCGGGGCTATGCGGTCGTGACCTTTGACGTGCCCGGCCCTGGCCAGCTCCTGATGGAGCACGGGGCGGCGGAGAACGGCCCGGCGGGATGGTACTTGCGCAACGGCCGCAATATGCTAGCCGAGACAACTAGCCTCGCTGAGGCCATCCGGTCCGATCCGGTCCAGGTGATGTTTGGCGGGCCGCCCGGCGTCATCGATCCGGTTGAGAGCGTGCTCAAGGCTTCTCCGGTGGCGCCCTCCTGCCATTTCACTTGGACCCGCTACTTGCAGCGCGACCTCTCAATCTTCGATGTCTTGAATCGTGGATGCAGCAAAGGAACTGCGCTCGCTCTTTGGGCCGCGCGCTGCGGAATCCAGCCGGAGGAGGTGATGGCGCTGGGCGACAACCAGAATGACCTTGAGATGCTCGAGTTCGCAGGCCATCCCGTGCTGATGTCGAATCACAACTACGGACAGGCGCCGGACGGATGGAAGGTTACGCGTTCAAACGACGAGCACGGCGTGGCCGAAGCCATACGCCGCTACGCTCTCCCGCGCTGACAGGCGGCAATCGCAGCCAGAGCAGCCCGTTCCTGCAAGTGGATTCTGGAGTGAGATTGCATCACCGTGTCGCCTTGCCGCCGGGAACATAACGCGATGCCGAAGCCACTAAATCTGAAAAGGGCGGTGCTGGCCATTCTGCTCTTCGGCGTTTCGTTCGGCTACGTCGAGGCGGCGGTGGTGGTTTACCTGCGCGAGATCACCGAGCCCGTGGTCGAGCGCCTCGATCCGGGCCGCTCGCCTGCGGACCTGTTTCCCCTGCTCCCACCCGCAGCTCTCAAGGAGTCCACGCATCCGCTGCTGTGGAAGGCTTTTGAAATCGAGATCGGCCGGGAAGCCGCCACGATGGTGATGCTCGCGGCTGTGGCGGTTGCCATCGGACCAAACGGCACGGAATCCCTCGCGGCTTTCGTGATGGCTTTTGGCGTCTGGGACATCGCCTTCTACGGGTTTCTCAGGATCTTCATCGGATGGCCGGCGTCTCTGCTCACGTGGGATTTGCTCTTCCTGCTTCCAGTACCCTGGGCCGGGCCGGTGCTCGCGCCCGTGATCGTTTCGCTCTCGATGATCGTTGCAGGCTCTCTAGTGCTGTGGCGTGCAGGTGGAGATCGCCCGGTGCGCCTCAACTGGCTTCATTGGCTTGGCGTTTTATTGGGGGGTCTTATCATCGTGTTTTCCTTCACCTGGAATTTCCGCTCCCTGCTGGCGGGAGGGGCGCCACAGCACTTCAACTGGACGCTCTTCGCTATCGGCGAGGCGCTAAGCCTTGGGGCGTTTCTGCACGCATTCAAGCAAGACCGTCATTCCCGAACAACAGAAATAGAAGGCTTCGCGCAAAATCACCAGCGCGCGTGAACCAGCGGGCGAATGGAGCGGTCGTAGATCTCTTTCACCGCCGCCATTTGTTCGCCGGTCAGGGGAGGCGCGTCGGAGGCGTGGACATTTTCCTCTTCCTGCTCAGGGCGTTTGGCTCCAGGGATGGCGCAGGTGACCGCGTCAAACATCAGGATCCAGCGCAGGGCGAATTGCGTCAGGCTAAGGCCAGCGGGCGCGAGTTTCCGCAGCTTTTCAACCGCATCGAGTCCGGTTTCATAATCGACGCCGGAGAACGTCTCGCCTTTATCAAACATCTGCCCTTCGCGGTTGAAGTTGCGATGATCGTCCTTGGCGAAAGTAGTGGAGCGGGTCATGCGGCCGGTCAGAAGTCCGCTTGCGAGCGGAACACGAGCTAGAATGCCCACGCGCCGGCGCAGCGCCTCCTTAAAGAACAACTCGGCGGGCTTGTGGCGGAACATATTGAAGATGATTTGAACCGACTGGACGCCCGGATATTCGATGGCTTTCAGCGCCTCCTCCACCAATTCCACGCTCACTCCGTAGTAACGGATTTTACCCGCGCGAGCCAGATCATCCAGCGCGCCAAAGACCTCCGGGCGGTCGTAGACCGCGCGCGGTGGGCAATGAAGCTGCACCAAGTCGAGACAATCCGTTTCGAGATTGTGCAGGCTGTCTTCGACGAACTGGGTGAGATTTTTGGCGTTATAGCCATCGGCGGTATGCGGCGAGAGGCGGCGGCCGGCTTTGGTGGCAACGTAAATCTGTTCTTTACGTTCTTTGCGCAGGCGGGCAACCAGGCGCTCGCTGTGCCCGTTGCCGTAAACGTCCGCCGTATCGATGAAATTGACCCCCAGGTCAATCGCCCGGTTGAGCGCGGCCAGCGAATCTTTGTCATCAACGGCGCCCCACATCGAGCCGATGGCCCACGCTCCAAAGCTGATTTCCGAAACCTTCCAACCGGTGCGTCCAAGCTCACGATATTTCATCCAGTCTTCTCCTTAAGTAATGGAATCCCTAGCGGGCTGCCCTGCCCTCGCCCCTGAAAAGGGGAGAGAGCGCCCGCCCCTCGGCTCCGCTCAGGGTAAACTCCGCGGGACGGGTGAGGGGGCTGCGCTCACGACAGCGTCGATGCTTACACTAACTCAAGTGCAAGCGCGGCTGCGCCGTAGAGTGGGGAGTTATCCCCAAGCTCTGCCAGCGCGATTTCGGTGGTATAGGGAAACTGATCCGACCACCACTCTTTCATCGCTTCTTTCAAGCTGTGAATCAGGAAGTCTCCTGCTTCCGCAACGCCGCCGCCAAAAATGATTTTATCAGGATCGATCAACCGTATCGCCATCACAAGAGCAAGAGCCAGACTTCTTACGGCGCCGGAGAAAATCGACACCGCAGCGGCCTCACCCTGCCGCGCCGCCTCGACCAGTTCCCGGGCGGTGGCATTGGCAGGTTTCCCGCCACAAAGTTCGAGGAGCCGCGCTGCCTGCCCAGGATGGCGCTCCGCGAGGTCGCGCGCCATGCGGTCGAGCGCCCTCCCAGAGGCAAGCGCCTCCGTGCAGCCTGTCTTCAGCCCGCAGGTGCAGAAATCGTCCGCTTCCCGGAGCGGCAAATGGCCGATCTCGCCCGCCATGCCGTCGCGGCCCCGGTGCAATTTACCGTTGCAAATGATGCCGCTGCCAATGCCGGTGCTGTGCGTGATATAGATGATCGACTCCGTTCCGCGTCCTGCTCCAAAGCGAAACTCGCCCAGCGCGCCGGCGTTCGCGTCATTATCCACGCGGCACGGCAGACCCAGCTCGCCGTGAACCCACTCGGCCAGCGGAAAATTCTCCCATCCGGGCGTGTGAACAGAAGTGACGCGCTGGCGCTTGAAGTCAACCGGCCCTCCGAAACTGATCCCGCAAGACGCCACTGGCTCAGTGCTCTCGCGGCGGAGGATTTCGGCGCGCTGGCGAAGTTCGTCGAGCATCCATTCGCGGCCGCCCGAATGCACGGTTTCGCCTTTATACACCGAAATGCTCTTTCCGGAGCCGTCAAAAAGCGCCACACGAAAATGCGTGCCTCCCACGTCCATCGCAATGATATCTGGCATTGTATTTTTGAAGCGGCGACTCGCCACTCTTTTTGTAGCGCAGGGTTCCCTGCTTGAGGAGGGTTTAACCCTGCGGCTTTTTAACCCGGATTATTCATGAAGTTCGGTCGTATTGCCAGGGGGGCACGGTTTTAACCGTGCCGTTAGAGCGGATTCTCGACTTTTCTTGCATTGCGTTCCCCCGCATCTCGTTCTAACGAGCTGCAGGGGAACGCAATGCAAGTGGAAATCGGAAGGCGCAAGGTTTCGACGGGGTTAAAACCCCGTCCCCCTGTCCCAAGACCCGCGCTTCATGAATAATCCAGGTTAAGGGGTCCTGGAAAAACCGCAGGGCTAAACTACGAGTCCTGCGCCACAACCGGCGGAGCGGGAGCAAGCTCCTGCGCTCCAAAAGGGTCGCGCCCCAAACGCCTAGCTGCTGCGTTCGGAAATTGCGATGACTTATTCGGCGCGCGTTCTTTGATTGTAGCGCCGGGCTTTACGCCCGGCATGCCGCCCTAAAGGGCGGCGCTACAAGTAAACGTATTTGAAAAACGTAACACTAGCTGCTGCGGCCGATATCGCGGTGCAGAAGCCGGGTTTTGTAACCCTCCTGGTCAAGTGTGCTGGCGATCTGCTCCGCCAGCGCCACGGACCGGTGCCTGCCCCCTGTGCAACCAAGCGCGATGGTCAGGTAGCTCTTCCCTTCCCGGGTATAATGCGGCAGCAGATAGAAAAGCATGTCGCTCAGCCGGCGCAAGAACTCGCGCGTCTGCGGATAACGCTCCATATACTTCTGCACGGCGCGGTCTTTGCCCGTCTTTTCCTTCAGGCTGGCCACGTAATTAGGATTGGGCAGAAACCGGACGTCAAAAACCAGGTCAGCATCCATTGGAATGCCGAACCGGAATCCAAAAGACATCACCGAGACCAGCATGGATTTGCGCGCTTCGGTCCCGCCGAACCGCTGCTGGATGGCTTCGCGCAGCTCGTGCGAGTTCATCCGGGTGGTCGAAATCACCACGTCCGCAAGCTGCCGCATCGGTTTCATGAGCATCCGCTCAAGGCGGATGCCTTCCCTCACGGCAAGATGACGGCCCAAGGGATGCGGCCGCCTCGTCTCTTCAAAGCGGCGGATCAGAGCGTCGTCTGACGCCTCGAGAAAAACGAGCGAAGGGCGCGGATGCTCCTGCGCGAGCTTTTGGAAAATAGCCGGAAGCTGGCTGAGCGCCTCTCCCTCGCGGATATCCACCACGACGGCGGCGCGATCGATCCGTCCGCCGGGCTGCCGCAACAAGTCGCCAAACTTCGAGATGAGATCGACGGGCAGATTGTCAACGCAATAAAATCCCAGGTCCTCGAACGCTTTCAGCACAGACCCTTTGCCCGATCCGCTCAAGCCCGTGATCAAGACAAATTGTTTGACGGTCTTCGGTTTCCTCGCCGCGGAGGAGCGGCGCTTCCTAGACGCGGGACGCGGCTTATGGCGAACGGGAGTCACGATAGGTTTGTTCCCGGAGCGGCTTTGCGCCTGCGGTTCCTGCTCCCCGAAGGGGAGCGGCAGAGATAGCCGTGGGTGAAACCCACGGTCACGGATGGAGAAGGCTGCCGGCCCTGAAGGGGCCGAACGCTTAATGCGCTGATGATGGCCCGATTTGGTGATATTCAGCCCCTCCGGGGTTGCCGGGGAATGACTGGGGTTCACGTTCCGTGGGCTCCCCCACGGCTATTCATCCTCCACCGCTTCGAGGTGGGCGCGGCTCGCTGGTCTGTGGCCCCTACCCTACGACTCAGGCTCAACCAGCACCAGGCGGCCATCACGGCGCCAGTACATGATGTTGATGCGGTCCGTCTCCGTGTTGCGAAACGCCACCAGATCTTTGGAATCGGCTTCGAGGGTGGCAATCGCTTCGTCAACGGAGAGCGGCTTGATGGGAATCCTCTCGGCGGCGACGCCGGCGCGGTCTTCACCGGCGCCCTGCTCCATCTTCATCACGTTGAGGGTGACGGCGGAAGTCGGGCCGGGTCTGCGCTTCCGCGTCCACCGGCGCTGCAACAGGCGCACGGCCTGCTTCTCAAGCTTGTCGATGGCCCCGTTGATGGAAGAGCGCGGGTCGGTAGTCTCCTCGCAACCCACCAGCGTGTGCTCCCGCCACTTCAGGGTGATTTCAGCGGTGCGGCGATGCTTCGCCGCCTCAAGAATAACGTGGATGCTGGAACGGTTGTGGAGAACGCGGTTAAGCTTTTGCAGGCGCTCTTCGGCGTACTGGCGAAGGTCTGGCGTGACTTCGATCTGCCGCCAGGTATATTCGATGCGCATGAATGACCTCCAAAAGTAGCGCCGGGCTTTATGCCCGGCCTGCCGCCCTACGAGCGTCCATGAGCACGGCGACGCGCCTGTCCCAAAAGTAGCGCCGGGC
>JBOGJY010000469.1:0-2363 GCA_050745325.1 Terriglobia bacterium | reverse complement strand
GCTTCAGGCCAAACACGCCGCAACAGGAAGCAGGGATGCGGATCGAACCACCCCCGTCGTTCGCGTGGGCCATTGGAACCATCCGGGCGGCAACCGCCGCGCATGATCCGCCGCTTGATCCGCCCGCTGTTCTTTCGAGGTTCCAGGGATTGCGCGTGGGCCCAAATAGCCGGGGTTCGGTGGTGGGCAGCAGGCCCAGCTCGGGCGTGTTCGTCTTGCCCACAATGATCAAGCCCGCACGCTTCAGGCGCGAGACGATCACGCTATCCTGGCCGGGTTTGTGGTCGCGCAGAAAGGCGCTGCCCGCGGTCAGGGGCGCCCCGGCGTATGCGGCTAGGATATCTTTGATCAGGTAGGGCACGCCGCGGAACGGGCCGTGCGGGAGCGCGGCTTCATTTTTGGCTAAGGCGCGAGCCTCATCAAAGAGCGGATAGACCACCGCATTGACCTTGGGGTTCAACCGGGAGATGCGATCGATCGCGGCCTCCACCAACTCGACCGGCTTCACCTCTTTCCGTTGTACCAGCGCCGCCTGGCCTAACCCATCCACGCAGGCTAACTCTGTTAAATCACCCATTCTGTTCTCTCTGCTGCGGCGCCCTCAGAATCTGTGCGAAAACGCCGGAAAAGGCGCTGGTGCGGCGGCGTCCCCGCCGCCGAATCACTTGAAAAATAAAGCCCGGCGGCCAGAGGCCGCCGCTACAACCGGCGTTGTCACACAGACTCCTCAGCCGCCCCAATTGGCGCTTTACAGCCACACCCGGCGCGGAGAATGAACCCAACGGATAATCCCGATAGGCCTAAAGACAGGCTAATCAAAATTAGGCTTAATGAAAAGGGGAACTTCATTCGCGGCCTGGAAAAGGGCCTTGCCCACAAACGGTCGTGACAAATCATCATAACTAATGATGACGGTGGACGGACTTCAGCCGCTGCAATACAATCGCACAAGAGCATTACAAAAGCAGCGTTCTCATGCAATAGCTCTGGCTGCGAAAGGATGGCGCCCAATGATTTCCGCAACAGAAGCCCGTGAAAAATCGATAGCATTACATCCTGAGTTCAAAAATTGGAAAGACAAAGACTATGACAAGGCTGAAAGCGAAGAAGGAGTGAACTGGAGGTTGCACCTGCTTGTGGACGGCGTCGTGTTCAGACGCGCGAGCGATCCCTCATTGCCGGACGCTGCCGTGATCAGAGAGCTTGAAGGCAAAGGGTGGACGACCGCAAGCGCCGTCCACGAGATTGCCAGGATCGTTGCTGAAAACCTTTGGGAACTGATGCAGCCGGCCTCCGAAGCGCGTGGAGGCAAGGGTAAGAAGCCCCTCGACGATGGCCCTGCCGGCATAGAAGCGCGAAATGAAAGAACGAATCAGCGAATCGCCGCGCTGGCAGAGCGGTGAGCTAGCGGCATCCGCCGCCGCGTGACCTGGTGGGCCTGAGTCGAGTAGGCTGCCGCATCCATTGAACTAAGAGGCGTCCCGCGCCCAAAACGCAACACCGCCGCATCAAAAGCCTAAAAGGTATATTATGCTACGGAACTCAGGGACGCTCACCGCCCCGAATCACATAGGTAGAATTGAAATCAAAAACTCCGAATATCATGGGAGGCTGGCATGAAGAAAGCTATGGGACTGCTTGCAGCGCTGCTCCTGTTGTCTTTCGCTGCCGTTGCACAAAAACAAAAAAGGGAGGGAACAAATAACCAAGGCAAAGCCAATCACCAGATTGGTCATGGATACATTCCCGCTCATGGTCCCGCTCAAAGCCGGGGGGCACGGCAAGCTGCGCCACCAAATCACGGCAACAGTCAGGGCCACGGTGAACAGCGGGCTGCCGCTCCAGCGAGAGAAGATGCGCGCCGAGCCGCGCCAAGCCGCTCCTATGCAGACCAACCTGGGCATCCCGACGCTCCCCACGTTCACACGAACGGTCAGTGGGTAGGTCATAATACGGGCCGCGACGATCCGCACTACCACCTCGACCACCCTTGGCAGCATGGGCGCTTCACGGGCGGGTTTGGCCCCAGTCATGTCTGGCGGCTGGCGGGCGGGAGCAGGGAACGATTCGGGTTTGGCGGCTTCTACTTCAGCGTGGCCCCTTATGACTACAATTTCTGTAATGATTGGCTTTGGAACAGCGACCAGATCGTAATTTATGAGGATCCAGACCATGTGGGTTGGTACTTGGCCTACAACTCCAGGCTGGGCACGTACATCCACGTCATGTTTCTCGGTTAACTGGCCCTCAAATTTAAGGGGTGGGAATCTGCGTCTTTTGAAACCCCTTGGCGCGCCCCAGCGTTTAGCGTGCAGAGGGGTGAAGCTGGTGGGCCTGGTAAGAATTGAACTTACGACCTCACC
>JBOGJY010000468.1:0-2121 GCA_050745325.1 Terriglobia bacterium | reverse complement strand
GACCTCTAGCCGCCGGTCTTTACTTTTTAAAAACCGGCGGCCAGAGGCCGCCGCTACGGCGAATGGCGGTCAGTCTATTATGTAACCCTCCATAGCTTGAAAGCCTGTTAAAATCAAAATTCTCAGGCGCGAGCGGCGGCGCGGCATACAGACGCGGTCCTGCGCTTCACCCGGTAAGCCGGGATAACCTAATTACAGAGGATTACATAATTTAGTGACGACCTTCTTTGTAGCGGCGGTCTGCGACCGCCGGTATTTCGGCGCTCACAGATCGCCGCTACAGTAAATGACCGTCACTAGATTATGTAATCCTTATTAAGGAGCAACTAAAACGATGAATGACTCGAAACCCGCAGGACGCCTGCGCAGTCAAGACTGGCTGGGTGAAAACGACCTCCGCGCCATGTCGGCGCGTGCTTACCTGCGCGCGGAGGGATTTGGCTCACAGGCGTTCGCCAACAAGCCAGTTGTGGGGATTTGCAACTCGTGGAGCGAGCTCACCACCTGCAACGCCCACCTGCGCCAAGTGGCCGAGGCGGTAAAGCGCGGAGTTTGGGAGGCGGGCGGGTTCCCACTCGAATTTCCTACGATCTCGCTCGGTGAAGTGTTAATGAAGCCCACCACCATGCTCTACCGCAACCTGATGGCAATGGATGTGGAAGAGTGCATTCGGGCTTATCCGCTCGACGCGGTAGTGCTGCTCTGCGGCTGCGATAAAACCACGCCCGCGCAATTGATGGGCGCCGCGAGCGCCAATGTGCCCGCGATCATGGTGACGGGCGGGCCCATGCTGCGCGGGATGTGGCGGGGCAAGGCTATCGGCTCAGGCACCGATTCGCGCAAGTTCTGGAACGAAAGGCGGGCGGGAAACATCACGGATGAGCAATGGTGCGAGATTGAAAGCTGTCTTTCGCGGAGCGCCGGCCACTGTATGGTCATGGGGACCGCTTCCACAATGACCAGCGTTGTGGAGGCCCTTGGGATGACGCTCCCCGGATGCGCCAACATTCCTGCGGTTGATTCCAGGCGGTACTCCATGGCCGAGGAAAGCGGCCGCCGCGCCGTGGCGATGGCGCGCGAGGGGCTGACGCCATCCCAGGTCCTAACCCAGGAAGCTTTCGAAAATGCCATCTGTGTGGACATGGCCATTGGCGGCTCGACCAACGCGATTATCCACCTGGTTGCGATTGCAGGCCGCGTGGGCATCAACCTTCCGCTCGGAAAGTTTGACGAAATCTCCCGCAAGACGCCGTTCATCACCAACATCAAGCCCTCGGGCGAGTTTCTGATGGAAGATATGTATTATGCGGGCGGCTTGCCGGCCGTCATGAAGGAATTGCTGCCGCTCCTGCACACTGGAGCATTCACGGTAACCGGGAAAACAGTGGGTGAAAACGTGGCGAGCGCGGAGGTTGTGAACCGCGACGTGATCAAACCTCTCAACCGGCCCCTGCATCCCGAGGGCGGGACCGTCATTCTAGGGGGAAATCTGGCGCCGCACGGCGCCGTAATTAAACAGACGGCCGCCTCTCCGCTCCTTGAAAGGCACAAGGGACGGGCCGTCGTGTTTGAAAATTATCAGGACATGATGGCGCGGGTTGACGATCCCAACTTGGATGTGAGCGCAGACTCGGTGCTGGTCCTCAAAAGCGCAGGCCCCAAGGGCGCCCCCGGAATGCCCGAATGGGGAGACATGCCGATCCCTGAGAAGCTCTTGAAAGCCGGCGTGCGTGACATGGTTCGCGTCAGCGATGCTCGCATGAGCGGCACCGCATACGGCACTGTGGTGCTGCACGTCTCGCCCGAATCCGCGGCGGGTGGACCGTTGGCCGTTGTTCAAGCAGGGGACACGATTGAACTCGACGTGCCCGGCCGCCGCATCGAGCTGCTGATTCCCGAAGCTGAGTTGAAGAAGAGGCTTGCCGCCTGGAAGCCCCCAGCGCCCCACTACGGGCGCGGATACGGCAAGATGTTTCTCGATCACATCCTACAGGCTCACGAAGGCTGCGATTTCGATTATCTCCGGCCGTTGTAGCGCCGGGCTTTACGCCCGGCATGCTGCTCGAACAGGTTGCTGAAAAACGTGGTGCGGCGGGTTTATCCCGCCAACCCGCGTTGAGA
>JBOGJY010000467.1:0-11604 GCA_050745325.1 Terriglobia bacterium | reverse complement strand
GGCGGCGTCATGGTGAACGACGTGCCCGCGTATCGCGTGGACCTCATGCCCTACGGCGGCGCGAAGAACAGCGGCATTGGCCGCGAAGGCCCGCGCTATGCCGTCGAAGAGATGACGGAGCTTAAGTTGATCTGCTGGCGCGTGTGAGCAGCGCCCGGTTTGGAGCGCGGCAGCTTGCCGCCGCTTTTAACGGCGCAAGCAAGCTTGCGCACCCCAGAGACGGTCGCGCAGCAAATCGCAACGCCTTCCCGATTTCAAACAATCACTGCCTCCTCCTCACGGGCTGCGCAGCGCGGCAACCGGAAAGTAAAGGCCTTCCTCCTTCCGCTGCCACCAGTTTCCGGTGGCGCGCCGTCCGGCAAAACGAGTGAACGTGTAATCGTAAGCGACAGCCCGGATGTAGCGCGGAGGCGCCGTGGGGAAAGGATTGTGCCCGAACAGGCCGAGCACCTGGGGCGAGCCTTCGAGCAGCCGGACCATGAGGTTCACAAACCACGGAGTGCTGCGGTAATTGCTCAATGCGGCGAACCACATCTGCCAGTCGAGGCGCGGTTGATAAGGCGCGACCCATCGCGGCGCCTTGCTCAGATCGCCGGGCTTATATTTGAATTCGTAGTCCTGCCAGTGAACCCCGTCATTACTGCCCTCGATGATAATTTCGGTCCGGACCGTGGTCATCACGGCGAAGAGTCCATAGCTGTTGACGATGTGCAAGGGTTCGAGCCAGTTTGAGGTGGCGTCGAGCGCCCATCGCGGCACGGCGCGTCCGCCGAAGATCGTGGCTGCAAACAGCGCCGTGCTTCCGAAGAGGATGACCACAGCCAATACTGCAAGACAGGCCTTGCGCGCCGCGGAACTTCCAAGCCGGATCACCGGGAACAGCGCGCGGCTCGTGACCGCGCGAGGCAGAACGCGGCGCAGGAATTGATCGTCGAGAAGAAGCAGGCAAAGCGCGAGGGCCAGGAGGTTGAAGAACGCATAGTTCCCGGTGATGGCGATCAATATTTGAAAGAAGATAAGCAGCGCGCAGCCCAGCAGCCTCAGCCGGCGCGGGAAGAAGATGAGGAATGGGACCAAGAGTTCAAAGAAGAACACTCCGGCGGTAGAGGCTTTCTGAAACCATCCTGGCAGTTGAAATGCATACCATGCCACTGGAGTGGGGAGCGGCTGCGTCTCATAGTGATAGTCGAGCGCCGTGAGGTTGCGCCAGGTGGGATCGTGGCTCAAGAGCTTGAGGGCGCCCGAGAGGAATATCAGGCGGAACAGAAGCCAACGGAGCAGCCACACAATGGTCTTCGAAGGCGGGCGAGCGGAGGCTTCGGGATCAAGGCGCCTCCAGCGAATGCCGAAGCGGTTCCACGGCGCGAGGAAGATCGCCAAAAATCCCGCTTCGAGCAGCAGAATGTCCCACTGAAATGACATAAAGTCCTGACCGGCGCCAACCAGTGACAAGTAGAACACCCAGAGAATGAGCAGCGCGGGTCCCGGCGCGATGTCGAAAATCAATAAAATGGAGAGAGCTGCGCCTCCCCCCACCAGGAATTTGAGGAAGCCGTCGCTGGCGCTGAGCCACACCAGTGTAGGGATAAGATGGTATCGCTCTGGCCCTACGTTTTGGGCAATGGCCGCGAGATAAGCCTGAGCAGGTAGAATGCCGTGCGCTCCGATGAGGCCGCCGATCTGCGGCCACAGCGAAGCGAAGGCGGCAAGATACACCACGCCTAGCAAACGCAGGAAAACCGCGCGCGTGAGAAAATGCGTGGGAGGATCAAGACTTTTGCCCCAGAAGAACAACCGGATCTTATCGAAAAACGGACGGTGGCCGGCGACGGTGCGGTAGGCCATCTCGCTCAGCGGCGCGAAGCCAGGCGTCCGCCGGTACATCCACAGCAGCCAGCCGTAGCCGGGCGCGAGCGCAACTAAACGGAACACTGCTTCCGCGGCGTTCGACACCGAGTCCGGCGGTTCGATCAGTTGCACGGACCGCTTGAAGTGTTCGAGGGGAATCTCTGGGAAGGCTTGGGCGGCCTGCTGGAACGGAGCATATTCAACCCGATCTCCGGTCAGTTTCCGCCAATATTCCACGTAGAAGCGGCAGAAGCCGCAATCACCGTCAAAGATCAGGAGAGGCTTCGACACTTGCATCAGAGTCTTTGCGCGGCGCGAAGCGCGGGTGTAGCCCGGTGCGAGGACAAATTAGGATACGTAAGAGTTGAACTGCCGGCCCCGGCGCAGTAATCGACTGGGGAGCGAAGCGCCTTTGGGGCGTTGCTTGCTGCCCCCCAAGGCATGACAAGCCGTGCGTCCTGACCAAACCCGGCACAGGGGGGAGCAAGCTCCTGCGCTCCAAACGCCTAGGACACTACTTTCTCTTGAGCGGCGTCCCATACTGTTTTCATGCCTCGCTTCAATGCGATGTTGCCGATCCAAGAGGCGCGCGCGGCTTCGAACCCGATCTCGATATTCGCGTTGGGAGATTTGCGGGAACGCACGCAATCGAGAAAGTTCCTGACGTGGTCGATAGTCCCATCCTGTTGCGAGGTCACCAGCACATCCGGCTCGGGGTAACTCTTATGGGGCTGCCAGCGGCCGCCCTCGGGATAAACGGCCATATGGGTCCGGTCAATCTTCAACGTGGCCTTGGTCCCGCGGAATTCTATGCCGCCGTCGTCAACGCTGTCATTGAGCGCGCTGGTGAAAGTGACATTGAAGTTGCCGGGGTATTCGTAGGCGGCTGTAATAGTATCAGGGCACTGCCATTTCATAATGTAGAGATCGCCAGTCGTTGTCGCGGTCTTGGGCGCTGGCTGATTCATGTACCATTGGATGACGTCGATCCAGTGCGTCAGCAGGTCGCACAGTATGCCGCCGCCGAAATCCCAGAAGAACCGCCAATGGATGAACTTTTCTCTGGTAAACGGCTGGTCCGGCGCATCGCCCAGAAACATTTTCCACTGCAATTTTGAGGTGTCAACCGTATGCGTGGACATCCAGCCCTGGTTGGAGGCGTAATCCTGGTACCAGTAGGTGTGAACGAACGTGACATCGCCGAGCATCCCGGAATCCACAATTTGCTTGCCCATGATGTAATGGGGCCAGCTCCGCTGCTGGGTCCCGGTTTGCACGACGCGGCCGCTCTCCTTCACGGCCGCGACCATCTCGACGCCTTCCGCGATGGTATGCATAATCGGCTTTTCGCAGTATGCGTCTTTGCCCGCGTGGACCGCGTCGATCAACACTTGCTTGTGCCAGTGATCCGGGGTTGCAATCAGGACGGCGTCAATATCCTTGCGGTCGAGCAACTCGTGATAATCGAGATAGGCCTGCGCCTGGGAGCCGAATTTCTGCTGGTCTTTCAGGCGGCGCGGTTCATAAACGTCGCAAACTGCCACAACCTCTACATCGGGATTGGTCGCGAAAATCCCCATGTCGTAGCTGCCGCGGTTGCCGCAGCCGATCAGACCCATGCGGATGCGGTCATTGGCCCCGAGCGCTTTCGCGGGAGCGAGCCCACGAAAGGCGGCCACGCCCGCAGTTGCCGCGGTGGCGCCCTTTAAGAATTCGCGTCGTGTGACAGAAAGCTTGTCTTTGATCATCGCTGTCTTTATCCTCGTTGGCGGTCTCAATTTGCTCAGAAATGACCGGTCGATGCGCTGTGCGTCCCTCCGCAGGACCCTCCATTTCTGGCCGCTCATAATGTAACGCGATCAGCGGTGGCCGTCATCAAGAATTTTAAGCTCCCATTACGAACCCCGCGGCGTGACCTTAACTTCTCAAGGATGCCTGGAAGACGCGGTCACATACATAAATAACTCTGCCTGACAAACTTCAAAACGCAAGGTTAACGCTGTTATAATTTCTTCGGCTCCGGTCGCTGGAGTTGGGGGCTGCAAGCCGTCCGCAGAGAGGCGCTTCTTGCGCCATTGTGGAGGAGAATCACTCATGCATGATTTACCGGAGTTTGATGTGGCCGTTGTCGGCTCGGGCGCGTCGGGAGGCTGGGCGTGCAAGCGGCTGGCGGAAGCCGGACTGAAAGTGGCGCTGCTCGATGCGGGACCGCCTTAACAAGACAGCAATTTCACCGAGCACACACCGGCGTTCCAGTTGAAGTACCGCAATCAGGCGCCGGAGGTTATCGCAAAGACCCGGCCAGTGCAGGTTCACAGCGGCGTCTGCTCGGAGTACCACTATGAGTGGTTCTGCAACGACCTTGATGAACCCTATACGAGCGCTCCGGACATGCCCTTTAGCTGGACAGCGCGTAATGCGTATCGGAGGGGGACGCACCAACGTTTGGGGCCGGGTCACGCTGCGTTACAGCGACCTCGATCTCAAGGCCGCATCGCTTGATGGATTTGGCCAGGACTGGCCTGTCACCTACAAAGACATCGCCCCCTATTATGATCTGGTGGAGAAGTATGTTGGCGTCGCTGGCCGCGTTGAGGGTCTCGAACAATTGCCGGATGGCGTCTTTCAGCCCGATATGGCCCTTACTTGCATGGAAACGCTGCTCCGCGAAAAGGTGAAGGCGAAGCTCGGATGGATGGTAACGCCCACGCGGACCGCTAACATCACGAAGCCGCTCAACGGCCGCGCGCCCTGCCACTATTGCGGCCCGTGCGAGCGTGGCTGCGTGACCCATTCGTATTTCAACTCCGCCTTCACAACCGTGCCGGACGCTTTGAAGACCGGCCGGTGCGCCTACATTCCCAACGCGATGGTGTGCAAGGTGTTGATGGACCCAGACGGGAATCGGGCGCGCGGAATCTTGTATATCGATAGGAACACGCGACGGCAGCGGGAAGTGAAAGCGCGAGCCGTCATCCTGGGCGCTCAAGCTCTCGAATCGGTAAGAATTCTGCTGAATTCTTCCAGCCGGCGACATCCCAATGGCCTCGCCAATTCGAGCGGGGTGGTTGGACACTACCTGATGGACCACGTTAAAGGGGTCGGCGCTACGGGTGAGTTTCCCCAAGTTCCATCAGGAAAACTCAGCCTGAGCAGGCCCAACCGGCCTTGCGGTATTTACATACCTCGTTTTCGCAATCTTGCGCGCGGACCGCGATCCAAAAACTTTCTGCGAGGCTATGGCTATCAAGGCTCCGGAGCGCCACGCTTCAACCAGGAAGCGGCAGGATTTGGCAAATCCTTCGAGAGCCGGATCCGCGAGCCCGTTAATCGCCTGAGCCTGGAGGCGTTTGCCGAATGCCTTCCACGCTGGGAGAATTACGTGGAGATTGATTCGAATGTGGCCGACACTTATGGCATTCCAGTGCTCCGTTTCCACATGAAACATGGAGATAATGAATTCACCATGATGAAAGATGCGGAGCAATCAGCCGCTGAAATGCTGGAGGCCGGGGACGCTAAAAATATCCAGCCGTATTTCAGGCCGAGTGGCCCTGGCGGGGTTCGTCATGAGGTTGGGGTGGCGCGCATGGGCAATAACCCGAAGACATCGGCGCTGAATCAGTTTCAACAATCCCACGACATCCGGAATCTATTTGTGATGGACGCCTAAGGATTTCCCTCTAATCCGTGTCAGAACCCGACTCTCACTCTTATGGCGCTTTGCGTCCGGTCGTGCGAGTTCTTGATGGACGAGATGAAACGCGTAGGCATTTGAGCCGTAACTTTGGCAACGTGCGCTCCAGAGAGTTGGCTAGTCAAAGTTAAGGGCTCGTGCCAGGACGCAGGAAATAAAACAGTTGTATCTCATAAGTATATATATCTGTTATCTCTACTATGATGCTGTGATGAGGGCTAAAACACCTCATTCTAGATCGAAAAAAAAGTGTCTCGTTTGTCTCATTCGTCTCCAAATTCTCAGAGTCGGATAGTATTGTTTACTTATGAGTAATCAATCCGACGGCTTACAGACTAGCGTGGGTATCGATCGGTTGGTCTGGGAGCCTCTTCTACCCCATACACCGATTGCTCCGGCGATGCCAGGTATGGGCTTGGTCGCTGGGCCGGCTGACGAAAACGGGAGAAGCGTAACCCCAGCGCCTCAAGCTCATGCTGTCGATCCTGCGCCCCTGGCGCCGCAGAACAAAGGGAAGTTTATGATGGCCAGAAAGAAAGAGAAGATGGAAATGCCGATCTGCACAAGAGTATCACTTTCCACTTTCCGCGCGCTGGAAATTTGGTGCGACAACAGTTTTAGGAAACGATCTGAAGTGGTTGGGATTGTCCTTGAGCGTATTATCGAAATTCTTTCGCAACAACACTGCATCGAGCAGCCCGTTGAAGAGTTTGTGCGCAGACTGCGAGTAGGACCGAACCCGTAAAAATTTTTGTCTCAAATGTATTATACGTATGAGATGTAACAAATGTATCTGACGTATACAATGTATACAACGTATCTTATGAACCATACAATATATACAAGGGAGGCAGTCCCGGAACTTGCTATGCTCCTCTTGACCGCGATCAGTTTGGGTCAGAGGGGAGTTGAGCGAATATGTGGCCAAGGCCGCCGATGCCAAAACCTCCGCGCAAGTAGGGGGATATTTGGGATTCCGGGAACCTACCTTGAAGGAGGTTCCCGGTGAACGACATTTTAGGATTCTGGATTGCATCGTCAATAGTTCTCTTCCTGCTTTCATTCGTCTATTTCCATCAAGGCCTGAACCGGAAAAACGCGCTTTTTGGGTGGTGGCTTGGTCTCGGAGTCTCCATGCAAATGGTCTATGCGTTCGGCATGATGCTCGCCTATCCGGTTTGGATGTATAGATTGTGGCCCATCGCTGATGGCGCCAGCTTTGCCCTTGCGTTGGCGGTGGTGGTGGTGGCGTTTTTCCGGCGGGCTTGCGCCGCCAACCAGGTTCTACTTTATGGACTCGGCGCCATGCTCGCGCTGAACGTCATGGCTCGCTGGGGAGGCGCCAACCTGGGTGAATCGATCGGGTCGTGGCTGCAAAACATCGCTTTTTTCGGGCCGGCCCTCTTCCTGGTTCTCGCCTTTTCCAACATCAGGGTGGACCGTTTGCCGCTGTTCATTGACAGCGTATTGCGCTCCTTTAGTTCCAGTCCTCGCGCCGGTCATGAACTGGCGTTCGGGTCAATCTCAAAAGGTGCGGCGTCACGCATCGTTTGATTGATCGTATCGACTTGCGGCCAGACAAGCGTGGGACGTTAACCAATGAAACTTGGCGCACAACTCGGAACACACAATCAGCATATTGAAAGGTCCTGGGATGTTCGACCGGCTCCGCAATGACTGACCCTAATCTCACGCCTCTACGACCTTCCATTCAAGCTCCGCTGCCCGCTTGGGCCCGATCTCCTGGATTCATTATCGGTGAAGGCACAGAGTAACCTTCTGATGCCAATCCGCACGCTCTTCGTGAACGTTCTCCGATAGATATAGCATCCGCTGACATCTGGCTCAATCCACCCTGGCAGCGCGGCTTTTGCTTTTCAATTCGCGGTCAATTCTATAACATCCATGCAGGCGCAAAATGGCTCGCGCCGCGCCGTAATAACGTCATATTGAAGCCTGGAAGGAAAAAGGGATGTCCAAAAAACACCGTGAAATAGTGCAAAAGCAATTTACCAAGACACGCGATGCGTTCTCGAAATTCGCCGTTCGTGATTCCGCTGGCATTGTCGCGGAGCGGGTGGCTTTTGCCAAGCCGGAGCCGGAGAACCTCACTTTGGACGTCGCCTGCGGTCCGGGCGCCTTTGTGCTGGCGATTGCGCCCGCTGTCCGGTTTGCGCGCGGCATCGACGTGACCGCCGCCATGTTAAATCAAGCGAAAGAGCTTCAACGCGAGCGGCAGATTGTGAACGCTTGTTTCGACCAGGGCGAAGCGGAACAACTACCCTACCCGGACGGCGCATTCAATTTGGCCAGTTGCCAGTTCGCTTTTCATCACATGCCCAAGCCGGAGGACACGCTCAAAGAAATGCACCGGGTCACGCGTCCGGAGGGACGCGTGTTCATCGTAGATACCATCGGGCCGGAGAGCGACGAAAAGTGGGAATTGCACAACCGCATTGACATCGTCCGCGACCCTTCGCATACGGCGTCGCTGCGGTTGACGGCGTTTTTGAAGCTATTCGACGATAGGGGGTTGGAGATCCTGCGCCAGAGTATCAAACGCCGCCCGCGATCCTTCAATGAATGGATGCTGCGCGCGGGCCTCGATTCTTCTCACGCGCGTTACCAAGAAGCCCGCAAGCTCCTTGAGGATTCCATGCCCGGCGACCGCGCGGGGTATTCTGCCGAGCCACAGGGCGACGATCTATTAATCGTCCATTACGAAGGCTCGTTTTTGCTGAAGAAGCGGTAGCGTCCCGCCGGTCAGTTGCGCCAGCCATCACGCGCACTTTCATCCGATGCTGTTTGACTATGCCACTGAGCCAGTCACTGTGGCCACGGTAGCCACAGCGGTTTTTAACCGGCGCATTACGACGTTTCTTTCAGTTTCAGCTTGCCCTTATTCTCTTCAAGAAAAGAGCGGAGATCATCCGCTGCGCCGAGCAATCGAGTCCACTGCTCGTAATAGAGCGTGACCGGGAACCGGCCTAATCCGTAGACGCTGACGCCGCCTTTTTCGCTCACACGGAATTCAAGACGGCCGGTCTTCCGGCCGGAAACTTGCTTTTCAAGCTCAGCGATACGCGCCTGAAGTTCTTCTTTGGTGGGTTCTGCCATGTGAATTGCTCCTGCGTCTTACCCCCACTGTCTGTCCTCTTAGGGCAACCTCACTGGTGGTAAGACAAATTTGAATTTTGAAATTTTAGATTCAGGCAAATGTTTAGCTTACATCAACCGGCGTCTTTTCTGTATTGGCCCTTTTTGTATCCGGCTAAGTCACAGAGCTGACCTGGAAGGGCCATTCGCCGCGTTTTTTAGCGCGGACGGCGTAGGCCGCGGAACCCACGAGGAGAACCGCCAGCGCAAACATCAAGGATTTCGGTGTGGCGGTACCGAGAACGTAGAGCCATCCGAAAAGAGAAACAATCCCGGGAATGGGGTAGAACCACATCTTGAAGGGCCGGTCCATTTGGGGCGCCCGGACGCGCAGCAAAAAGAATCCGATCGTTTGCGGCAGGTATTGGATGAGGACGCGCACGGCAATCAAGCTGCCGATCACCTCACCCAGGTTGCCAAGACTAAAGAATGATGCAATCACGCCCAGCGTGAGCAGCGATACGTACGGAAACCTTCCCTTGGGATGGAGCTTTGAGAAAATGCGGAAAAAATTTCCATCTTCAGCCGCCGCGTAGGGGATGCGCGAATAACCGAGTAGGAGGGAGAATACGGAAGAAAACGCGATCCAGAGAAGCAGCAGCGCCATCAGTTTCCCGGCAAAGGCGCCTTCGAGGATTTGGATATACTGCGACGCAATGAATTTGCTCGCCAGCAGTTTTTGCCAGGGGATCACGCTGATAAACGAGGCGGTCATCATCACGTAAAGCACGCCGACGATGAGGATTGACCCCATGATGGCCCGCGGAATCACCCGGCCCGGGTCGCGGATTTCCTCAGCCAGGTAGCAGACATTGTAGTAGCCAAAGTAGTCGTAGAGCGCGTACAGAGTGGCATGTCCAAGGCCGGCCCAGAAAATCCAGCTCATGCGAAAGGCATGGGGTGAAAATGCGAAAAGGCGCGCCGCGCTCAGATGGGGCGCGCCCGAGACGATGATCCAAAGGCAGCCCGCGAGGACTCCCGCTGCGAGCACAACGGAAATGCTGCCAATCACGCCCACCCGGCGCCAGAGAAGAGCGACAATCACAAGCGGAAAAATGGCCGCGACCAACCGGATATCCCGGTTGGTAAGCGCGGGCAGCAGAAAGTGAAGGTAGTCCGAAAACCCGATACTGCCACTTGCCACCGACAATGGAGCGGAGAAGATGATCTGCCAAACCATCAGGAAAGAGAGCCAACGCCCCGCGCTCGCCGGTCCGTAAGCCTCACGGAGGTAGTTGTAACTGCCACCGGCTTTTGGAAGAGCCGCTCCAAGCTCTGCCCAGACCAAGCCGTCACAAAAAGCGAGCGCCGCGCCCACCAGCCATCCGAGCATCGCCTGTGGCCCGCCCATCGTCGCCAGAAACAGAGGAATGGTGATGTAGGGGCCGATGCCCACCATATCGGTGATGGCCAGCGCGGTCGATTGAACGAGGCCCAGTTCCCTTCGCAGAGCCGCGTTTCCATTGCTTTGTGACAAAGCTCACCTCAAGTTTTCGGGGCCGGGCAGCGCGGTTAGATTCTTAGGTTTGCGAAACTTGACGCGATTGAGTCAAGTTTTTTGCGCCGGCGGCTCCTGCTCCCCGAATGGGATCGACATGAATAGCCGTGAGTAAAACCCATGGTCACGAACGGAGAAGACAGCCGCCCCTGAAGGGGCCGAACAGTCGAACAATAGATGCGCTGTTCTGACCCTCATCAACTCCTTCGGGGTTGCGGAAGGATAACCGTGGTTCACGTTCCGTGGGTTCTACCCACGGCTATTCATCTTCCACCGCTTCGCGGTGGGGCACGACTCGTTGGTCTGAGGCGCAGTTTAGTTAGTGTAGTGTCTCGCATGTGACTTTACACGGTAACGCCGGCGTCCTTGGCGGCAAGATGCCGGCGCTACGAGCCGCTACATTAGTCCATCTGGTCCAACAGGCCCGTCTGGCGCATCCTGCGACAGCACTCTCAAGCCAGGAACGTCCCAGCGTATCACGAATGAATTGCGCATATTTAGACGCGCCACCGGTTCTCGCCGCCTTGAAAGCCATAATCATAATAATGATGATGCTGCCCTAAATCTCTGGCCGCGTGTGATATACTGCACGCCAGCGCTCATGCGAAGGGAGCAGACATGAACAAAGGATCGAAGGGATTAATCCTTACCGCCAGCGCGATTGCGCTGGCCTTAAGTTTTGCGCTTGCGACCACCTTGACGCACGCGCAATCCGGGCCGACGCAAGCGGAGGCCGCAGGTTCCACGCCCAAAACGGCGGGAGAGGCTTTCAAGAATGTCCAAGTGTTGAAGGATATTCCCGCCAATGAGCTCGATCCTACGATGGAGTTCGTCGCGTCATCGCTTGGAGTTCGATGCAGTTTCTGCCATGTGGAAGGTGATTTTTCCAAGGATGACAAGCACGCCAAGGTGCGAGCGCGCGAGATGATCCGGATGCAGCTTGCAATCGACAAAGAGAACTTTAACGGCCATCCCGAGGTCACCTGCTACACCTGCCATCGCGGTCTGACTCATCCGGTGGGCGTGCCTGTGGTTGGGGAGCAGCTTGCAAGCGCCGCGCCGGGCGAAGCGATGAGCGGTGGAAGTACAAATGCCTCCGCGGCGCCCACCGCCGATCAGATCCTTACTAAATACGTTCAGGCGTTAGGCGGCATGGACGCCATCCAGAAAGTTTCAAGCCGAGTGGAGAAGGGCACGATGACGGGCTTTGGCGGGGGGTCGAGTTCGGTTGAAATCTCCGCCAAGGCGCCGGACAAGCGGGCCGTGGTGATTGAAGCCCCGAGGTTCAGCATGACCCAGACTTATAACGGTTCGGAGGGATGGATCGGCATGGGCAACCGGCCCGCGCGCCAAGTGGAAGGCCCGCAGCTCGCGGTGATGCGGCTCGGCGCCCAGTTTTACTTCC
>JBOGJY010000466.1:0-9150 GCA_050745325.1 Terriglobia bacterium | reverse complement strand
AAAGCAAAAGCAACAACAACAAAGACAAAAGCAAAGACAAAAAGAAAGGAAAACCGACGACGACGGGTAACATTACAGACTGCAAGATGATTCCTTCGAAAGTAACATTTTTAAATTGCTTGACAGGCAAGCCGAATTTTCACGGTCCGGCGCGCTCGCCTGCGTACCACTACCCCGTTATCTGTCGCGTCATGGCGCCGCGACTGCTGTGGGGGGCTAATCCCACCGCCCCGAAAGAGCCTTCAGTGGACGTGCTACCGATTGAAGCCTTACTAGCCGCACTGAGTCCGTGTTCTTAAGAGAGGCAATCGGCATCAGCCCGGCTTCGAGGATGCGCATCGCGCTGTTTTCCATCAGCAACGTCTCTGCGCACGGCTTCACCATGGATTCACCGTTTTCCTCGTAAACGTGCAGTGGCAGCCCGCTGACGTCAAGTTCATCCTTGGGCCGCATCGACCATTGGTTCCGCGCAAAAGCCTCTGCCAGCAGGCAGGCGCACAGAAATGAGGAGTTGCCCCACAGATAATTCTCATGCTCAGCGCCGCCAGACATCTCCTCGAAATCGAATTGGCCGACCGCATCCGTTTCCTTGCCGTAGGGAAGGCGCAGAAGAAAACGAGGCAGAACGAGGCCAAGGTAGGAAGACGCGATATCACTGCACAGGGCGATCCACAAGTTTCCCTCGGCTGTGCCGGACCAGTCCTGCCATTTTCGGGGCTCGTTCAGATCGCTGTCCGCTCCGCAGCCAAGAAGGTTAAGGCGCGCGCCCGTGATGAATGGAGCGCCTGCCGCCTGTGCAAGGTGAGCAAGATGAGCGAGAAATACAACATCGCTCCGTCCAAAAGTATAGTTACCCACGAGGAGCGCCCAGGGATCGCCGCCGGGCTTTCCCGCCATCCGCTCTACCGCGCTTTGTAGGCCCACGTCTGGCTGGGGTCCTGCGCCGAAGAGAGGTCCGCTTCGAGTTCCGCTTTGGAGACGTCCAGTAGGAAGACTTTAAGCGAAGCTTCCGTTTCCAGGCGGCGCACCAGGAAAAAGACGGCGCGAGAGCAGCAGGAACCTGGGGGTCACGCGGCTTTCGCTTGGATTCGGAACAGTGGGTACCATCTCCGAAATGCTTCTTCCAGTTCGTGATTCAGAACCTTGGTCCGGGTCTGCAAAAGCAGGTGCGCCCCGCCTAGGGTCCAGTGCATCTGTTGACGCTTGGCGAAGCGCCGGCTTACACCCTGGTTAATCGTCGATTCGACGAACGCGGTGCTAATCGTTTCTCCCTGCCGATAGCGCTCGCCGTAATTCGGGATGGAATCCTGATTATTGCGGATATAGGTTTGAAATTCGCCGATCCCCGCGGCCAGTTTCTCGGCCGCTGCGCAGCGATCCGGAATCAGATCGAGGTCTAAGAACAAGCGACTCAACCGCTCCAGGGCCTCTTCCACGTTCCCGTGCCACAGCAGGTGTTTGACACTTTCCAATCGCTTCGACGCGCCGCTCTTTCCGGGCGGTGCTTCCTGCAGCGCCTTCGTCTGTTGCTGCAGGACCGTCAGTCGCATCGTGATGTGAAACCATCTATAACGGCGTCGGCGTTGTCAAGCCCTTTCTCGGCACACATCCACACCCGCGAGCCGGGAGCGGTGTCAAGGGCGCCCCGCATAGCGGGGCGTTCATCGGAGACCCTTGACGCCGCGGACGGCTCGTCAGTATGGGCAGCGGGACGAAGCGAAGTTCGTAGAACAGAGCTTCGTCCCTTAGCTGGATTCTTCGTTGGCCCGTCTCGACCAAGGCTCGCCTCTTCGAATCCGGCGATGGAACTTGAGTTCCACCAACCATCTATGCGATCTTGAAGACCATGATTCTTACTTCAATCTCCCTGCCGGTTGCAGGGAGGCCGGGCGCTCAATCAATCCAGACCGATGGACCTGTTGCCGTCCACCATGGTTTCACTCGGGCCACCCGGCATGCGAGCCGGCTGCGCCGCCTTGACCGCTTGAGCTGGGTTGCGCAGCCTCCAGTACAACTTCACCGCCAGCTTGCGCGCCACGGCCACTTTGGCCACGCTCGCTCCCCGGCGAAACTTCAGGCGATAGTAAACCCGGTGTAACTCCGGATCGAGCCGCGCCACCGTCTGTGCTGCTTCCACCAGCAGCCAGCGCGTCATGGAGTTACCTTGCTTGCTGATCGCTCCTAGCCGCTGGCGGTCGCCGGTCGAGCCCTCGCTCGGATTCAGTCCCAGATAGCTGACCACCTTGCGGCTGTTGGCAAAACGGCGGACCGGCCCGATCGTGAGCGCGAAGGCCAAACCGACCACCGGACCTACGCCCAGTTGCTTCATCAACTCTCCGACCTCAGGTCGGGCCTGAGCTTCCCGCTCCACCGCCGGGTCGAGAGCTCGGATCGACGTGTCCAGTTCCGCGAGCAACTTTAGCAGTTCCTGGCATCGACGATGCGACCACGGCAGTAGCTCTAGAGCCTCCAGTTCCTGACGCCCTTTACCCGTCCACAGCTTCTTCCGCCGCCGCAAACCCTGGTTCATCGCCAGGGCGTGCAGTTGGTTTCTCACCGACGTTCGCATCCCCACCAGCTTGTGACGGTGCAGCAACAACTGTCGCAGGTCACGCTCGTCGGCCGAAGGAACCCAGATGCGCGGGAATTTCTTCGTCAACAGCAGGTCCAGCAGGTGCTCGGCATCGCGCCGGTTGGTTTTCTGCCTTCGAACGTCGCTGGCCCGGATCGCCGCCGGGTCGCCGATCCACAACTCGCGTCCCAGTTCGCTCAGCATCCGTTGAAATCCCTGTGTGTAACCTGTGGCTTCGATCCCCACCAGCGCGCCGCGTGGCAAGCTGGCATAAAATGCGCGCGCCTGGCCGTTTTCATGCTCCAGGCGGCGCTCGATCACTTCACCTGTTTCCGTATCCAGGACCGCGATATTCTCGTGACCTGGATGCCAGTCACAACCGATAGTGTGTTTCATGGCTCGGCTCCTTTCTTCGCTAGCCTTGGTCGAAACAACTCAAGTCTACACGGCACCGGGAGCCGACGCCGTTATCTAATCAATCCAGCAGATGTTCCGCCTGGGGATTCAAATACGCCGGCAGGTTCCGCACCGTCTCGCCGCCATCAGAGAGAAACGTCACCTGCTGGTTCTCCTGCATCCCCTGGGACTTCATCAGCTCCCAGAGTCGTCGGCGTGGCTTCGGGTCGTAAGTCTGTACGAAGCCGAAACATTTGGGCGGCGGAACCACATCCTCTTCTCTGCGTCGAAACGCCACGACACTCCGGCCCGCGATCACCTCGAAAAACCCTTCTTTGTGATCTGCCCGGACATACCCACCATCCAGCCCCACTGTCATGGGGCCATCCGGCAAGAGCAGCGCCGGATTCTCTTCCGGTTTCACCGGATTCGGATGCCGTTCTTCGCCCAGCTCCGCCTCCATCCGCGCGGCCACGGTTTGCAGATGTTCACGGACTGTCTCGTGATTGGTCGACGCGCTCACCGGGAGCACTTCTTTCAGTAAGTCACTCACCTTCTCGTAAGGAATCAGCGAGCAAATAAAGTGGAGCGAAGCGTTTCTGGACGGCAGTTTTGCTCCACTTTATTTGCTGCTGCTCATTCAACTCGGCCAGAAACGCCCACCAGATTTTTAACCAGACCCCTTGCTCCTCCCAATCCCGCAGCCGCCGCCAGCACGTCGCCGGCGACGGAAATTCTTCGGGCATATCCTGCCAGCGCGCGCCGCTGCGCCATATCCACAAGATGCCTTCCAGCACTTTGCGGTCGTGGGCCCGAGGCCGCCCCCCACGCGGGCGCTTCGGTTTTCCGGGGAGCAGAGGTCCGATCTTTTCCCATGGGGCGTCGGTCAACAACCGACCGTACCGCGCCATCCGTCCTCCTTGTCCTGGCGCAGTTTACTCTCGCAATCCCTTTCAGCAACAAGAACTGCCACAACTTCAGACCCTTGTAAAGGGTTTTGAAATGGCCTCTACACTTCAAGGCAAAAATCGCGCTGGTGACAGGCGCATCACGCGGAATTGGGCGGGCCACGGCGTCCGCGCTCGCTAACGCCGCTGCGCATGTCCTTGTACACTTTACGGTCGTTCCGCGCAGGATGCGGAATCTCTCGTGGCAGGCATCCTTGCAAAAGGCGGACGCGCGAACGCCACCAGGGCCGACTTGGGAACTCCGGAAGGAGCAACGCTGCTGGCGAAGGAAGTTCGCTTGATTGCCAGCGAGCGATTGGATGTGCTTGTCCTCAACGCCGGAATGAGCAAGGCGGCGCGCATCGCGGATTACACGGTCGAGGATTTTGACAACCTGTTTGCGACAAACGTTCGCGGCCCGTTCTTTCTGGTGCAGCAACTGCTGCCAATTCTTGGGGAGGGCTCAAACATCATTTTGATCTCTTCCGCTGTAGCCCGTACGGTGGTGGGCAAGCCCGGCTTGGACAACCCTTCGATCCTTGCCTACGCCTCGACCAAAGGAGCATTAGAGACTCTTGTCAAGAACTGGGCTGCCATTCTTGGACCGCGCGGCATACGCGTGAATGCTGTTGCGCCAGGGGTGATCGACACTGACATGTCGAACGTCGCGAAGACTGAAGCAGGTCGCGAGGTCACGCTGCGAATGCAGGCATTGAAGCGCATCGGCAAACCGGAAGATGATGTCGCAGACGCGGTCGCGTTCCTCGCGTCGAACGCGGCGCGCTGGATCACCGGTGCCAGTATTCCACTCGATGGCGGCTCAAAGCTTTAACTGACAACTTGGGGAACGCAATGAATAACACTTTGAGCAAAGGTAAAGCGCGCGAGTCCGCTTATCGCTACGGCCACCCGCGGGCCAAGAGAAGTAGAACAGATGAAAAATGCAAGACAGCTTCTGGAAGAGTTCACAGCCTCGTCGTTTCGGGACCCGAAAAAGGCTGCGGAAATGTTTGCTGAGGGCGGTTATTTCGAGATGCCCTATCTGGATGGCCTGGGCTTTCCATGGCGCTACGAAGGCCGCGAGAAGGTCGAAGGATTCTTCAAGTTCGTCCGCGATCTCTATCCGGACATGGATTTTCACGATGTGAAGGTTGTCTGCGAAACGCTTGACGTGGTGGTAGGCGAGTATGAATTCACCACTGAACCACTACCGGCTGAAAGCCGGTAGGTTCCCCTGCGACTGAAAGTCGCCAGTTGCGGCTGAAGCCGCCTAAAGATCTCGCTGGCCACGGTTCGTACGGTTCAATGTCGTGTTCCTTCTAACCTTATGCTGTACCCGAATCGACACTCGTTGCTTGTCGGCCCGGACGTGTTAGGAACTGAGGTGCTGAAAGCTGACCGCCTCAAAGGTGGTGGGATTAAACCTGGCACGTTGAACTAAAATACTGGCCTCGTGGCTTTGCTGGCGTCACGTTCGACGCCTTGCGATGCCGAAGTGGGGAAGCGATTGGCTAGGGTCTCGGTGAAGAGCGAGGAGACGGCGATGAGATCGGCGTGTGCGCGGCATAATAAGATTGTGAAATTCAGAAAACCTCAGGAAACTAGGAATTCGCAAGCGACAGGTCAACTCTTGATAAACGGGCTAACGTTCCGCTGGGGACCCGCCGTAAAGATGCACCGCAGAGGGGTGGTATGCCGACAAACCAGCCAAGTGGATTGGCAAGCGTGCTCCGTAAGCGAGAAAACCCGGGAGGAACACTATTCAGTGCGTAAAGCCTCCATGGGATCGACCCGAGTGGCCCTCCGGGCTGGCAGGTAACTGGCGAGCGCCGCCGCAAGGATCAGCCCCGCCAACGCGGCGGCATACGTCAGCGGATCGGCAGGCCTCACGTCGTAGAGCAGCGACTTGATCAGCCGAGTGAGGGCCAGGGCCGCCGTCAGCCCACACGCTGCGCCGATGCCTGATAGAACCAGCCCGTGGCGCACGAACATCCACGTGACCTCCTGGAGAGGAGCCCCTAGCGCCAGCCGTATTCCGATCTCGCGAGTTCGCTGCGAAACCGCGTAAGAGAGGACTCCGTAGAGTCCGACGAGTCCCAGAAACAACGCCATGCAACCTGCGATTGCGAGCAGCAACAACGCGAACGAGGTTCGCGCCAGGGAGCGATCATATACTGATTCCAGCGTTTCGACGTCCGCAAGCGGCAAATTCGGGTTCACGCTGGCGACAGCATTTTGGAGGTCCTTAAGAAACGCTGTTGATCCCGCCCGTGGCGTGCGGATGACGAACGCCGGGCTACGGACCACGCTGGTCGCAGACGACTCGAAATTCTTCTGCAGCAGGGGCCAGTAGACGATGCCTGGGGCTTTCTGATCCACGCCGTCGTCCCGCATGTCAGCCACCACGCCGATCACTTCGCGCCAGTCGTCCTTGAGCGTTGGACGGATGCGTTTACCGATGGCTGCGCGGGGATCGCGCCAAACCTCGCGCGCCATGTTCTCCGAGATCAAAGCCACCGGCGATTGGCTGTAAGTCTCGGCCCACGTCAAATCGCGTCCCGCGATCAGACGGGTGCCTACCGTCGAAAAGTAGCCCGGTGAAACGAATTTGTAACGCCGTATCGGAGGAACCGTGCCCGTCTGAGCTGCTGCCTCGTCCTCGGCATAAACGGGATCGTTCGAGCCCCCTTCCATGGGAGCCCAGCTCGTTATTGCGGCCGCGGAAACACCCGGGAGCGCCTCGATCTTGCGTAGGATTGCCTCTTCCATGCGAATCGCGCGCTCCGGTTCTTTGACCTGTGACTCTGGAATTGAAATGCGCAGAGTCTCCACCTCTTGCGCGCGGGAAAAGCCTGGATCGATATGGCGCAACGCTTGGAAGGTACGGATCATCAGTCCGGAGCCGACCAGCAGGACAAGAGCCAGCGCCACCTGCACGACAACGAGAAGGCTGCGCGCGCGATGCCGCTCCTTACTGAGGCTAAGCGAGCGGCCGCCGCTGTGCAGCGCGTTCGATAGGTGGGGTCTCGCATACTTGAAGACTGGTATCAGGCCGAAGAGCAAACCCGCGGCCAGCGAAACGCCTAGGGTAAACGCCAGCGCCACCGGATCGATAGAGATGTCGTGAACGCGCGGCAAGTGCTCCGTCCCAAAGCCTATGAGCGCCGGCAGAGCGGCGTAGGCGAGTGCCAGCCCGAGCCCGCCCCCTCCGACTCCGAGCAGCATACTTTCCAGCAGCAACTCACGCGCAAGTCGTCCCCACCTGGCGCCGAGCGCCGCCCGGACCGCTAGTTCGTGCCGACGTCCATCGGCGCGGACCAGAAGCAGATTCGCCACGTTGGCGCAGGCGATCAAGAGCACAATGCCTACCGCGCCCATGAGCACCCAAAGGGTGTCCCCAATGTCTCCAACCAAGACGTCCTTCAGCAAACGCACACGGGGAGCGATGCGCGCGCTTGCAAAGAAGTCCGGGCTGAAGCCCGGGTTCACCGGAAACTTGGCCGCCGCCATTGGCAGCATTCGCGCGACATCAGCGTTGGCCTGCGCGAGTGTCACGCCCGGTTTTAACCGGGCGACACCCTGGCAGCAGAAGCTGATAAGCCGAATGTCGGCGCGGTTCATTCGCAGGGGCAGCAGCATCGAAACGGGACGATCCATGAATTGGAACGATGCCGGCATTACTCCAATCACCTCGTGCACGTTACCGTCGATGATGATGCGGCGGCCAAGAACAGAGCGATCTGCTCCGAAACGCGACTTCCAATAACCTGTCGAAAGAATCACGGTGCGTTCACTTCCCGGGTCGTCATCGGAAGGGCCGAACGAGCGTCCGATCGCCGGCTGGACCCCAAGGACAGCGAGAAATCGATTCGTCACCAACAGAACCGGGATCTCCTCGGGCGGGCCACCACCCGTTACGGTCGCGGTATCCGCCACCCACATGCCGACGTCCTGAAACACGCGGTTTTCCTCGCTGTAAGTGAAGTACAGGGAGGCCGCCATGTTGAGGTCGTCGATATGGATGCCCGGCGCGGTGTGCCGCAAGGCGACGATCTCTCGAGATTGCTGATACGGCAGAGGCTTGAGAAGCACGCCCTCAATGATGCTGAAAATCGCCGTGCTGGCGCCGATTCCCAGCGCCAGCGTGAGCACACTGACCGTGGTAAAACCCGGGTTGCCGCGCAGCCGCCGGGCGGCATAGCGCAGATCGGAGAGCGGTGCCGCGATCGCGTTCTCCCATCCAGAGGAGCGCACCTGTTCGCGCACCGCAGTCGCGCTGCCGAGATCCAGCCGCGCCGCGCGCCGCGCCGCGCCGCGTCGGGAGGGACCCCGCGGGCCTCCAGGTCGGCGGTGGCCTGTTCCAGGTAGTTCTCCACTTCGTCGGCAATATCCTGATCTTCGGCCCTGGGATTCACGAGCGCACGCAGGCCGCGGGCGAGTTGGCGCCAAAAGGACATGGGCTAGACCTCCGCCTTCAGCAGCCGTGCGATGGCCGACACCCGGCGCGACCAATCCGCAGTTTCGCTCTCGAGCTGTTTCTTGCCCGCGCGCGTGAGCCTGTAGACTTTGGCGCGGCGCGAGTTCTCCGTTCGACACCACTCGGCATCGAGCCATCCTCCGCGCTCCAGCCGCTGCAACGCGGTGAGAAGCGAGCCAGGATTCATCTTGAAAACTCCGCGCGATATCTGCTCAATGCGGCGAGCGATGCCAAAACCGTGCATCGGTTCAAGGCTCAGGGTCTTGAGGATCAGCATGTCAAGCGTGCCCTGGATGATGTCAGTGTTTGGCTCGTCCATAGAAGCTCCTAGAAAAAGATATCCAAGCCAGATTAGAGCTATTCATCATGATTGTCAAGATGTGATGTTCAACTGGATGAGGGCGGGGCCTGTACGTCCGCAGACTAGGCGTTCCGGCTCAGTTTAATCGTCGTGAGCGCCGCCACACTGGCACGTTGGCGCGAAACGGGCTTCCCGTACCTTGGCACGTCACATCAAATCAGAGGAACCGGATGCCGACATACGTCCAAGTGAGCCCAGATTGTGTCCGAGTCGCCGACGATACGGGAGCGATCGGTAAACGGTGCGCCGTTAGAACGAAGCCGCTGGCGCGGCGTCCCGCTGTCGCTCGTCGTGAGCGGAGCTAACGTGCATGATGTGAAGCTGCTGGCGGCCACCCTCGACCAGGTGGTGAGAGCGCGGCCAGCGCCGCGGTCGAGAAAGCCTCAGCGTCTCTGCG
>JBOGJY010000465.1:0-6520 GCA_050745325.1 Terriglobia bacterium | reverse complement strand
GCCGCCGGTTTTTAGAGAGTAACGACCGGCGGCCAGAGGCCGCCGCTACAACTGCCCTGCGTACGCTGGGCGCCAAAAACGCCAAAACGCCTCAAAACCTGCTTCGAGCGAAGCGGGAAAGGCCCGTATTTTGGATTTGAGGCCCAGTCACGAACCGGACCCAAACCGGAGAAAACGGCGGTTTTTGACCTCCAAGCGGACAAAAGCTCCGACTGAATCCGCAATCGCCTTTCTTTTGTTGAAGATGTCTCCGGAGCAAGGCGGAACTCCTCTTTCTCCTTTACATTCAATCAATTGCAGCGATTTTACAATCATTAGAGTCCGGTTCGTTCCGGTTTCGACTCTTTTTTTTCAATGACTCGAAAAAAGTAAAACAATCCCTTTTTATTTTTTTAACTTTCTTTTGCCCACATTTCCCCTGTTCCATCTGTTTTTGATCCATCAGCAGGCGCGCTTTGCTTGCCTTTCTGTTTTCGGTTGCTTGCATCATGAGCCTCTGGGCGAAGTTTCATCTCTGCCCTCAAAGCCCCTCACCCGGCTCGCGGAGTTTATCCTGAGCGGAGCCGAAGGGTTCGCCATCCTCTCCCCTGCGGGGCGAGGGAAAGGAAATTCGATAACACCCTCGCCCCGCTTGCGGGGAGAGGGTACCCGAGGTACGAGGGTGGGTGAGGGGTCCGTCGGTACGGCTATTTTCTAATCTTCGAAGTATCCGCTTTGTAGCACATAGTTGTTTTGTAATTCTACGGTTTTTCAGCCGTCCCCACGCAAAGCCGCAGAGTTTTAACCACAAAACTCTGCGCTACAAAACCCTCACCCTCCAGCGTATCACGCCACTCTGAGAAGTTTGAGACAAATGGGACGGTTTTTCTCCCCGGCGCTGGATCACATCGTATACCTATCCGCACGCATTTTTGCTTAGCATATGTTTATGTAGTACGATGGCCCGCACGAATAAGCGCGGGAGGCAGCAGACCTGTGGTTAAAATCTGCCGCCTGGCAGGGCAGAGTAAAAAGCCGGGGAGTTGAAATGTGACTCCGCGCCACCCTTTACTTGGCGCCGCTCAAGATCGCGTTCCCAAGATACCCGCGGTTTCTGCCATCGGCGTCGCGCACAAAAACGCTCACGCGGTAGCTGCTGGGCGGCAAGTCCACGGTCTTATCCAGCCGCACGACTTGGCGCGGATCGACCGCCTCAAGGCCCTGCTCCCCCACGATTTCGCCCACGGAGTTGTAAAAATTGGCCACCAGGTCGCCGGGAACGAATACGCCAAAGACACCCTTCAATGTAATCCGGGCGCCCGCGACGCTGGCCGACAGCGGCTGGCTGATCGCGCCGCCCCAAACCGCATTCACGATAGGATTGGTCACACTGGTGGGCGACCAGTGCACGGTGAATTCGTATTGCTCGCCGGGGTCGAGCGTGGCGTAGGGGCTCAAGACTTCCGCTTCGAGAAAATACGGGGTCTTCGAGGGATCGTCAGGGAGTACCTGGAAAAACGGCCCGCGCGAGATCGTTCCCGGGCCGTCGTTCCACGATTCAACGGAGGAGTTATCCGGATATTCGACGCCGCTGAAGTGCTTGAACGTTTCGACGTAGCCGATGTCTTTCTGGCCGTTCACCACCGCGTACCAGCCCGCGCTCAAATCCAGCGCAACTTTTCCCACGCGGTAGAGGTAATGGATTTGCATCGTGCGGCCGCCGTCCGTCAGTTGGTAGCTCGGATGCAACGCGTCACCATAGGCAATGGTGTAGCCCTTGGGGAACATACTGTGCGGATTCACCGGAACGTACATATAAAGGTCAGGGTTGGGTTTTGAGGGATCGGTTGCGTCCGCCGCGTTGTTCTGCAGCACGTGCCAGATGCCCCAGCGGATCTGGCGCAGGCTGATGTTGGTCATTACCTGCCCCACTGTCACCCGCGTGGTCCCGGCGTAGACGTGGAACGTGCGCGCAAATTGAACTCCCGTGCGCTCGTCTTTGGGGCTGGTCACGCGGACGGCCACTTCGGCGGGCGTATCCTTCACCACGTCGAAAGCGAACCGGCTGCCATCCAGAACGTAATAAGGAATGCTGACCCATTCGTTGTCGTTTTGCCAGCCTTCGGGCGCCGGCCACACTTTGTCGCCACCATAGTTGGCCCAGCCAGATTGCACATTGTTCTGAGCAGGGGGAAGCGCCTTGCCCGCCAGGCTCTTGTTAACGAAGAAGAGCCCCTTATCGCCGAGCTCGAGTTGGATGGCGCGTCCGCCAATCTCCGGGGCAATGTAGAGACTGATGATTCCGTTGGTCACACGGTAAACGTCCCAACCGTTGTACTGCGCCTTTTCGATTCGGACGGAATATTGGCTTGCAGGGCTTGCCATGATGATCCTCGTAGAAAATAGATTGAACTGCCCGCCATGAGTACCGCCATTAGGCCCGCCCCTGGTCAGCAGCCCTGGCGCGATGGAGAGCGAGAGAGAAAGAATGGCGCCGGTAAAAATGAATTTCAGGATTCGTCGTTTTGACATGGGCTTCGAGATCCTCCGGGACCACGCGGAAAACCAACACGGTCTACCTAGGTCCCAGACCGGCAGAAAATGTGCTTTTGTCAGGGCACGACTTCAAAGTCTGGGTGACAACCGCAACTGTAGCGGCGGCCTCTGGCCGCCGGTCTTTACTGTTTGCAAGCCGGCGGCCAGACTCTTCAGCCGCGCCGGTAATTGGAAAGGAAGATCAGCAACCGGTCCGCGGTTGGTTGAGAATCCAAAGTCGTAGACCCCAACCGCAGCCAGCCTACGAAGTCTCATCCGCTAAATGGGAAAGGCGGTGGGAGATCTCGCGCACCGCCGGGTAAAGGTCACGATAAATCTGATAATACTGGTCATAGACCTTCATTGCCTTCGGGTCAGGCTCGGCGCTCTCGCTGAGCTTGACCGACTCCCGCGCCGCTTCGGCGACCGAGCGGTACGTCCCGCCGCCCACTCCGGCCAGCAAGGCCGCGCCAAAAGCCGAGCCTTCGGATTCGCGCAAGGTCACAACGTCCTCGCCAAAAATATCAGCTTGTATCTTCCGCCAAACCGGGCTGCGCGAGCCGCCCCCCGAAGCGCGAATCTGTTTCACCGGAATGCCCATCTCCTTGAAGATTTCGAGCGAATCCCGCAGGCTGAAGGCAACGCCTTCGAGTATGGCCCGGATCAGGTGGCCGCGCTTGTGCCCTGCGGTCAATCCAAACCACGCGCCTCGCGCCAGCGGATCAAGGTGCGGCGTGCGTTCGCCCATCAGGTAAGGGAGAAACACCAGCCCGTCGCTACCGGCGGGGATGTTTTCAGCCTCCCGGATGATCGCTTGGTAGGGGTCTTCACCGATCTGGCGCGCATACCACGACTCAGACTCGCCGAGCTGCTCCCGAAACCACCGCAGCGAAAGCCCCGCTCCCTGCGTGACGCCCATCACATGCCATTTGCCCGGCACGGCGTGGCAGAAGGTATGAATGCGGCCCTTTGGGTCAAGCTTGGGTTCGACCGTGTAGGAAAAAATGACGCCGGAAGTTCCCAGCGTGGCGGACGTCAATCCCGGCGAAACGATTCCGTTGCCCACGGCGCTCGCCGCCTGATCGCCGGCGCCCGCCACTACCGGAGTTCCGGAGCGCAGTCCGGTCAGAAGCGCCGTCTCACTCGAAATTTGTCCGGTGACTTCGGCGGATTCATATGCGCGGGGAAGCAGAGCGCGGTCAATTTGAAGCGTGTCGAGCATCTCGTCTGACCAACGGCGGTGGCTCACGTCGAAAAGCAAAGTGCCGGAGGCGTCGGAAACATCGGTGGCAAACTCTCCAGTGAGCTTGAGGCGGACGTAGTCTTTGGGAAGAAGAAAGTGGGCGGCGCGCTCGTAAATCCCAGGCTCGTGGTCACGGACCCACAGCAGCTTCGGCGCGCTGAACCCCGTGAGAGCGGGATTCGACACCAGCCGGATGAGGCGCTCCGCTCCCACGTGAGAGGTGATCCAGTCGCACTGCTGCTGGCTGCGCTGGTCACACCAGATGAGAGCGGGCCGCAACGGAACGTGCGCCCGGTCGAGCAGCGCAACCCCGTGCATCTGGCCGGAGAGGCCCACCGCGGCGATGTCTGAACCCTGAAGCGAGGCCTGCTGCAGCGCGGCGCGCACGGCGGAAATGGCCGCGCGCCACCAATCCTCGGGGTCCTGCTCAGCCCAGCCCGGCCTCGGCATTCGCATCGGCTCGTGATCGGCCGTTGCCGCAGCCACCACCTGGCCACCCGGGCGCACGATGACGGCGCGCGTCCCCGTCGTGCCCACGTCAATGCCCATCATGTGCATAAGCAAATATAGTGACGAGTGACAAGTTACGAGTGACAGGAAAAAACCGAGTGGCAGGTGACAAGGGAAAAACTCTCCAGCCGTCAGCGACCTGCTTTGCATCCAGATCTTATAATGCAATGCTGCCAGGTCTTCTTGTCACTCGTCACTCGTCACTTTATTTTCACCTTTTCCCACTTGTCGCTCTTGGCCGAACGCTCTGCGGCTTCGAGCACCGCGGTGATTTTAACGCCGTCATAGAGATTCGGCTCCGGCAGCCGGTCCTTCTCAAAAGCGACGAGAAAGTCATGCAGCGCGTGCACGAAGGTGTGCTCGTAACCAATGATGTGCCCAGGCGGCCACCACGCGCCCACATAGGGATGGACTGCTTCGGTCACGCTAATCGTCTTGAACCCCTGCTCGCCAGCCGGAGCTTCGGAGTCATAAAACTCAAGCTCGTTCATGCGCTCCAGGTTGAAGGCGAGGCTGCCTTTGCTGCCGTAAATCTGAAAGGTATTGTAATTGCGCCTGCCGCCGCAAAAGCGGGATGACTCGATCACCCCGGCGCTGCCGTTGCGGAACCGCGCCAGGAAATTGGCGTCGTCATCGACCGTCACGCGGCCCTTGCGCTTGCCGCCTTCGGCGCGAAGATCGGCGCCGCTTTTTTCGAGCAGTGGACGCTCCTTGATGAAGGTGGTGATGTGGGCCGTTACGGATTCAATGTCGCTGTTGAGATGCTGGGCCAAGTCCGTCGCGTGCGACCCGATGTCTCCAAGAGCGCCGCTGCCCGCATACTTTTTTTGCAGACGCCAGACGAGCGGGAACTTGGGGTCCATAATCCAGTCTTGCAGGTAAGCGCCGTGGTAGTGGTAGAGCTGCCCCAGGCGCCCTTGTGTAATCAACTTTTTGGCGAAGGCAACGGCGGGAATCTTGCGGTAATTGTGCATCAGCATGTGCTTGACGCCCGCCTTTTCGACCGCGCGCAGCATCTCTTTGGCTTCGCTCAGATTATTTCCAGGAGGCTTTTCACAGATGATGTGCTTGCCCGCTTTAGCCGCCGCAAGCACGTTCGGACAATGCAGATTATTGGGCGTGCACACGTCGATTACGTCGATATCTTTCCGTTCAATCACCTTGCGCCAGTCGGTTGCGGATTCTTCCCAACCAAGCTGGCGCGCTGCCGCTTCCACCGGCGCGTTCTCCGGGCCGCAGAGCACCTTCATCCTGAACTGAACCTTGCCGGGGAAAAATCGCCCTACCTGCCGGTAAGCGTTCGAGTGCGCCTTGCCCATGAACTTATAACCTAGAATTGCGACGTTAAGTTCCGGCATTCAGTTAACCTCCGATACGAATTGTTTCATTGATTCATCGGTTCATTGATTCATTGACCCAGCCCCACAAGGCTTCCCCAAGCCGGGCGCAGCGAACAGCAATCCGGCGCCCCTTCCAATGAATCAATGAGGCAATGACTCAATTCTCTACGCCCACCACATCTCGGTGAGCTTTTCCTTGATGACCACCTGGTTGAGGAACGCGGCGGCCTTGGTCACGCCCTCGTCAACGGACATCAGGCTGTCTTCGTGCTCGATGGAGAGCACGTCGTCGTATCCCACCATCTGCAAGGTGGAGACCAGATCCGTCCAGAATTCCGTGCCGTGCCCGTAACCTACGGTGCGGAAGATAAAGGAGCGGTTTTTCTCGTCCTTATAAGGTTTGTTGTCGAGAACGCCGTTGACCTTGGAATTGACTTCGTAAATGCGCGTGTCCTTGGCGTGAACGTGAAAGACAGCCTCGCCCAGCGCCCGCACCGCCACGCAGGGGTCGATTCCCTGCCAGAACATATGGCTGGGATCAAAATTGCAGCCGATGGCCGGTCCCGCTTCCGCGCGCAGCCGAAGCATAGTCTCCGGATTATAGGCGACGAAGCCGGGGTGCATCTCGATGGCAATTTTGATGCCGTGGTCTTCGGCAAACTTCGCCCGCTTTTTCCAGTAAGGAATCACCTTCTTTTCCCACTGCCACTTGAGGAGTTCGGGATAATCGGG
Source organism: Terriglobia bacterium (assembly GCA_050745325.1). GTDB lineage: Bacteria > Acidobacteriota > Terriglobia > UBA7540 > UBA7540 > RH2-MAG17b. The sequence goes on along the minus strand of JBOGJY010000465.1, from coordinate 181 downwards.
AGGCCAGGGCGTTGTCACCCAGTTCGGACGCTTGGCGTGGTCGGAATCGCCGGGGCACCCGGAAAAATCCACAACCCTCGTCACGCCCAGCTTTTCAGCCATCAGAATGGTTTTGCGGTTCGTCTCGGCGCTGACCTCGGCGAAGCGTTTGTCCGGATGGAGCGGGTTGCCATGGCAACTC
>JBOGJY010000464.1:0-2502 GCA_050745325.1 Terriglobia bacterium | reverse complement strand
CCCGTCTCGAATTTTTCCAGAAAATGATAGTAATGCGACGCCTGCCGGTTCACCGCCAGGTTCCTGTCTCCGTCTTTCGGTCGAGCCGCCATAACGTCCGCCACAAAATCGGCGCCAAGCCCATGCGCCAAAACGTTCATTCTATCAGGAAGTCAGACTGTGTGGCTTGCGGGAGATGATGTGGTGGTATGGGCTGGCATTGGCTGGCGCAGACCTTCAGGTCTGCGCCGGTCAGCGATTGACCGTGGCAGTTGCCTCACTTGGCCCGTTCGCCGTTGCTGCGTTCCCTTCACCTTCTGCGAGTGCTAGGATAAGGCAGAATTGGGGGTTTCAATGAACAATGCTTCACTGATATACGAAAGTTTGAACAATTATTCCGCAATCGTCGCCCTTATCGGAAAGCAAGAGGATATTTTCCTCGACTTCAAAGAGAGCCGTAGTACGAACGGTGCGTTGCTTGACGATGATAAAGCGCACTTTAGCAAGGCGGCTTCGGGGTTTGCACATCAGGAAGGTGGTGTGCTTGTCTGGGGTATTGAGGCACGAAAAGGATCAAATGAAATTGATGAAGCAAAAGCTCTGAAGCCTATAGCGAATATAAAGAAATTTCTAGCCGGCCTGAATGACTATATTAAATATTCCACTGAACCTGTTGTTGACGGGATACAGAACCGTATCATTTTTGAAAATGACGATCAGAAAACAAATAAGGGCTACGCAATAACTTTTTTCGCCAAGAGTGATGCGGAGCATCGGGCGCTCGGAAATAATCGTTCCGACTTCTACAAGCGCCATGGCGATAGCTTTTCGCCGCTTTCGACCGCTGACATTCGAGCACTATTTTTTAGGAGCTTCTCACCTGACTTAGAACTTCGAGTAAAGGGTGGTCCAGGGGAGCAACCGCATAGATTCTCGCTTTATAACAGGGGCAGGGGAGTGGCTAAATTCCCTTCTATGCAAATTGGCTTCGATCGGCCAGTTCGTGGGTTATGGGAAGTAGGAGATGGCAACCCAAAAGTCGAAATTGGCGCGATCGTACGTGTTCTGCAGGGGAAGTATGCCCTTCAATTCATCGCCAACGCAAGCCTTGTTGTACACCCCGACCAGGAAATCTACCTTCTCGCGGGTCCATACTCGGATGGAGTGACAGAGACCGTAATTTCAAACATTTTTTTTCGCATATTTGCCGAAAACATGCCGCCAAAAGAAGGTTGCTTGGTTTGGGATAAAGATCGCTGGCGGGTGCAGATCCCTAGTTAAAATTACCGCGAAAGCCAATTCAAAAATTGTTCCGGGTTTGTCCCTGCGTTGCGGATTATTTTGGCGAGAATGCCGCGCCCGAGGTCTTCACCGCGATGATCGAGAACCGTTGTGCTGCGGCCGTCAGGGTGGAGGAAAAACTTGTGACTGCCCTTCTACCTGACTTGACTGAAACCAGACGCCTCAAGAAAGCGAATCACGTCCCGTGCACGCACGGGATGCAGCCGAGTCAACGGTTGACCTCGACTTGTTCCAGCGCGATGAACTTCATAGGTGGAGATTTCTGCTCGGCAAGGCACAACGCGATGACTTCACGAATCCGGGGCGCAAGTTCGTCCAGCGTGCGAGCCTGGGTGTAACAGCCCGGCAGCGACGGCACGCTCGCAATGTAGTATCCGTCCTCATCCTGCTCGATGACCACCGTAAATTGGCGTGTTTTTTGCTTTCCGGCAGCCCTTTTCATTAGCTTAGAATACCACCTGTGGGAGCGGGATCGAGCTTCCTCCTCACCGTCTCACTGCGCGGTCCACCCTCTCTTCCAAATTGGGGGAGAGGGACTGCCATCTATTTAATTTTTCTCCCTTCGCCCTTGCGGGGAGAGAGGCTGGGGGGTGAGGGGCTTAAGAAAGCCGTCTCGTTTGTCTCATTTATCGCAAAATTCTCGGAGTGAGAGATTATAATAGATTTGGCGGGTTTGGCGGGGCAGGGAAGGCGCGTTTGCATAAAATTCACGGAACGAAGCCTAGCGAGTCTTTAGAATCAACATTTCTAATAATTGTAGCGCGTCGCGGCGGAACCACAACCAAAGGAAATGTCATGCTGAGCGACGCGAAGCATCTGCTTGTGGGCGCCGGGAAAAGCAGATCCTTCGCTTTGCTCAGGATGACAATGGATTTGGTAGCAGCCAAAGCCGCCGGGACGGAGGCGCTACAACGGCGGCGTCAAAGATTAGAAAATCGCCGGGTGAGAATGGGAAAAATGCACAAAAATTGCGGAACGAAGCCTAAATTATGTTAACTATACAGCGATCACCTTTAGAATCAATGTTTCTAATAATTGCCGTGCTCGGTTTGGCCCCCTCACCCGGCCTTCGGCCACCCTCTCCCGTAGGGCGAGGGCCGGGAAAGATGGGGATGGCAGCCAGCACCCGAAGGGCGATGGACGAAAAAACGGAGATCACAGCCCTCTCCCGCGTGCGGGAGAGGGGGAACCGCGACGCGGTGGGTGAGGGCGCCCCAAAGA
>JBOGJY010000463.1:0-7859 GCA_050745325.1 Terriglobia bacterium | reverse complement strand
GACGCTGGGCGGCAAAAGCCAAGCTTGATCCGGTTCGTAGGGCAAGAAGTTCATCGCGGGTCTCCTCAACCGCATTATCGCCCACCTGTCAAGCCCTCACTCTCCCGAGTTATCACACAGACTCCTTCGGGGAGCAGGAGCCGCCGCCGCGAAGGAACCGGCGCTCTTAAAGAATCACAACGTCAACCCGCGCCACCTTGTGTTACAACCTTCCAGAGCTCATTATAGCCGCCGACACCGCTGTTTATGGCACCCTGGCATCAAAATAACGGCATATTATATCAATAACTTAACTAGAATAAAAAATATATTGACAATATAAAACTAATATCATATGATGTGTATCTACTAAGATGTAGTCACATTAAAGCGTCTTGTAAGGAGGAAACAAATATGGCGATCGTAAGATGGGAACCATTTCGAGACCTTTTGACCACTCAGGACCGATTCAACCGTCTCTTCAACGATACCTTTGCCAACGTTTTTGGCAATGAGCAGCCTAATCCCAAGGCGTGGACACCGGCAGTGGATATCTATGAAACGGACCACAACCTTGTTATAAAGGCTGAGCTGCCGGGTATCGATCCGAAGGACGTGGAAGTTCGGGTGGAAGACGGTACACTTTATATCAAGGGCGAGCGGAAGTACGAGCACGAGGTGAAGGAGGAGAACTACCACCGCGTTGAGCGCTCCTACGGCTCCTTTGCGCGGACCTTCACGCTGCCTCGAACCATCAACACGGAGGACATCAAGGCAGACTATAAAGACGGTGTCCTGACTCTCACCATGCCGAAACGCGAAGAGGCGAAGCCGAAGACGGTGAAGATCAATGTCGCGCAGGCCGCCGCGGCTGCCCGCCAATGAGACCCAAGTCCGCTTCGGCGGGGCTGAGCCTCCCTCACCCCTAACCCCTGTCCCCACAGGGGCGAGGGGAAGAAAATATAATAGGTACAGAGTCTGTGTGACAAGTTTTTGGGAAGCCGCGTAGCGCCGTCCTTTAGGGCGGCAAATGCAAGAAAACGGGTGTGCCGGGCTGAAGCCCGGTGCTACAAATGCGGGTTGTCACACAGACTCTACAGCCGCAGTCATCAGACAGACTCTGAAGTCCAACCCCCTACGCCTTCGCTTCGCCATGACCACATCTTGTGCAACCTTTCTTTCTGGTCTCACGTCTGTTAAGATAGATCCAGTTGGGTGCTTTCCGATGCCATCCCTCGCTTCGCAGATCACCGGAGAAGGAGGACTTCCATGAAAGGCCGATTTATTGGCGTCAGCCTCGTGCTGGTGGCTGGTTTACTGTGTCTGCAGGCGTTGGCCGCAGCGCAGGGGAAAGGCTACACGCACGTGCGGGTAGTCAGGCTCAGTTTTGTGGATGGAGCGGTCACGGTCCGGCGGCCCGGCTCGACGGAGTGGACGAAAGGGCAGGTGAACACGCCCATTGAAGAGGGGTTCTCAGTGGCGACGGACAAAGATAGTTTCGCCGAGGTTGAATTTGAGAACGGGTCCACGGCGCGCCTGGGGCAGCTTTCTCAGCTTGATTTTAGTGAGCTGGCCCTGAGTCCTGATGGGTCCAAGATCAATCGCCTCACTTTCGATCACGGCTATGGCACCTTTAGTTTCGCACCCGAAAAGCACGAGCATGACGTTTACTCCGTGAAAGCGGGAGCGGCGACTCTCGTACCGGATGGTAAGGCGGAATTCAGAACTGACTTCAAAGACGGCGGCTTGCAGGTGGAAGTTTTTAGTGGGTCCGTCAACGCCACTATGCCTGGACAACAAGTGGCCCGGATCACAAAGGATAAAACCCTGAGTTCCCCCACCGAAGTGGCGTACAACGTCACCAAAGGCATTGAAAAAGATAATTGGGACAAGTGGGTGCACGCTCGCGACGAGCAGACCGAACTCGCCTACAACGACTCTCCGGTAGGCCTGCAGGCGCCGGTTGACGGCTGGGCGGACTTGAATGAATACGGGGCATGGGGCTTCTTCCCAGGAGTTGGCTATGCGTGGTCTCCGTTTGTATCTGCCGGGTGGGCGCCGTTCTCGGCTGGAGCATGGAGCTACTATCCCAGTTTTGGTTATACCTGGATTTCCGATGAGCCTTGGGGCTGGCTGCCTTTCCACTACGGAGGCTGGGCCTTTAGTTCCTCCTACGGATATTTGTGGCAGCCGGGGGCGTTCAACACTTTCTATCCGGGGCTTGTGAACTGGTATCAGGGGCCTGGATACGTTGGGTGGGCGCCGGCGGGGCTGCGCGGCGCGTCCGCTTGCAATCCGGGAACAGCAGGATGTGTGACCGCCGTGAAACCCGGAACCCTGCAGGGCGGAGGATCTGTGAACTCGGGCACCAGGGTGCCGGTGAACCCTCGTCTGATGACCCGGATTACCCGTCCTGTTCTTCCGCTGGGCGCCACACGTGCTGCGGGCGCCATCCGGATAGCAGCGCCAACTTCCTTTGCCGCGCGGGGACCGATGCCGTCCGCAATTCGCGCCGTCTCGCCGCTTGGCGTGAATGCTCATCCGGCGCCGAGGATCGTGCTGATGGGCCAGAACCCGGCCCAGGCTGCAAGGGTTGAAGGTCTGGCGAACGCGCACCGATCGTTCATGTCACGCGCATTTGGTAACGATGGCGCCACTCGCCCCGCAACCGTGCGCCTGGGAAACACGATTGGCGGCCGCTACAACATCCGCCAGATTGGCCAGATTGGCCAGATTGGCTCGATGCGCGCGAACGGGGCCATGGCAAACCGCGAAGGTGTGGGCTTTCCAAGGTCAGAGCCAGTCTTCCTTCATGGCCGCTCCAACGCGGGATATAGTGGCGCAAGGTATCAGATGACGCAAGGCGGGGCGATCCGGATGCAGAGTCGTGGCATCAACGCCAATGCGCCTTCACCCGCAGGCGGATTTCATGGTTCGAATGGTCCGGCGATGTCAGCGCCCAGTGTGCGGTCCAGCGCGCCGCGCGCCGCTGCCAGTTCGGGCCGCACGGTTTCCTCTGCAGGGCCTCATCGGTGATTGCCGGGAAGCTGTAGCGGCGACCTCTGGCCGCCGGTTTTTAATAGTTAAGACCGGCGGCCGGAGGCCGCCGCTACAAACCACCTGTCACTGTTATTGCACCCTCCGTAAAGCCTTCGGCTCTGCCGGAGAATACTTAGTGGTTCAGGGGGTGATAGAAGGGCAGGCTTGTAACCTCCGCGCCGGCGCCGGAAGCCAGTGCGAGGCGAGTTCCAGGCTCCGCCATCTCGCGGCGCAAGTAAGCCATTGCCAGCGTCTTTGCGAGGCTGGGCGACACACAGGAGCTTGTGATCTCTCCCACCGCGTTTCCTTCCTTTAAAATCTTCTCTCCCGGCGCCGGCGCTTCCGGGGTCTCAACGAAAAGCCCTGCGAGCTTCCAGTTGACCCGGCCACGGCTCCGTGCGCGCTCCACAATTTCCTGCCCGATATAACAGCCCTTGGTAAAGCTCAGCGCATTCAGCAAGCCCGCTTCGAGGGGCAGCGTATCCTCAGCAAGCTCGGAGCCGTATTCCGGAATGCCGGCTTCGATGCGCAGCGTTTCGAGCGCAAGAGGCCCGCAAAGCGCAAGCCCTTGCGCCTCTCCCTTTTCGAGCAGCGTGCTGCGCAGCGGCTCCAGTTCTCCAGGCGCTACCCACAATTCGTAACCCTCTTCGCCAGTAGACCCGGCTCGCATCAGGCGAAGCGGCTGCCCTGCGAAGGTGGCGGCGTTAAATTCTCCCGGTCCAGGCAGGGGCGTTTGCAGGACGCCGTTTAAAATCGACTTCGCTTTAGGGCCTTCGATAGAAAGCGCCGCCAGCGGAAGGCGCTCGAGAGGAACGCGGCCTCCGATGTTGTACTTGCTCAAGGTCGCGAGAGCTTTCTCGATCAAGTCCGCGCCGGTTGCGATCAGGAATTGATCCTCTTCGCAATAGATATCGAGATCGGCCAGAATATGGCCCCGGATATCAAGCATTGCGGCATAAAGACTGTGTCCCGGCGTGAGACCCTTTACATCGTTGGTGGTCATACTGTGGAGGAACCTTGTCCGGTCGCTGCCTCTGGCGCTGAACATCCGCCGGAACGGCAGCTCGAAAAGCCCCGCTGCGCTGCGGACCGCCAGATGCTCGGCGACGGGACCGGCGTACGAGGCCCGCAGACGAGCTCCGTGATACTCCATCTCAGGCGATAATAGGTCACTGGCGCTCGTGGCTGGTGAATCAGGCATTTGGCTTTACCTCAATTGTATTTTAGCAGCCGCTCGCTTGTAGCGCAGCGTTCGGAGTGTAACGCTGCGGCTCTTCGTTTGGAGCTGCCTAAAAGCCACAGTTTTTTTGCAAGCTTTAGGGAAGCTGTCATTCTGAGCGCAGCGAAGAATCTGTTTTTTTCTTTTCACCAGCAGATGCTTCGCTTTGCTCAGCATGACATTTCTTTTGGCTGCGGCTCAGCCGCACCGCACTCCAGAAGCACACGCCCAATTTAACTCAGGCCCATGATAGCTGATGATATAATTCAAAGTTGGTGATGAGCCATCCCTCGATTACTCCTGCCAAACTTTTCGGCGCTCCACCGGACGGGCGTTATTTTCCCGTAGCCGCCACATACGTCTTGCTTGGACTCAATATTTTCATTTTCATTCTCATGACCCTCTCCGGCGGGTCGAAAAACGTCTACGTCCTGCTCAACTTTGGCGCTTCCTACGGCCCCTTTTTCCGGGCCGGCGAATACTGGCGGCTGGTGATGCCCATGTTTTTGCACATCGGCTGGGAACACTTGCTCACCAATATGTTCGCGCTCTGGCTGCTGGGCAGTTTTCTTGAGCCGCTGTACGGTTACGGGCGGTTCGCGCTGCTCTACGTGCTTTCGGGAATGGGTGGCGCGCTGCTCTCGATGGAAGTGTCGTCGCACATCGCCGCGGGCGCTTCGGGAGCCATCTTCGGCATTGCCGGAGCGATGCTGGTCACGGGTCTGCTCCACCCGGAAACGGTTCCCCGCCGCTGGAAGAACGTATTCGGGATTGGAATCCTTCTGGTGATTGTCCTCAACCTTGTCTTCGGCCACTTCGTGCGGCACATCGATAACTGGGCTCACCTCGGAGGGCTTGTAACCGGGTTGATTCTGGCTTTGATTCTCCCGCCCGCCCGGCTGGCCGCCGGCGCCTGGGCCCGGAAGTCAGCCCAGCCCATTCTGATTTTGCCGGTGGTGATTGTGGTTGCCGCTGCGGCGGCCACGGCGAATCATTCCTTCAAAACGCGGCAAGTCACAAGGCTGCTGGAAGACGAGGTAAAGCTCCAGGCAAAGGGCAAGCCCCAAAAAGCGCGCGCCTTGCTCAGCCAGGCCCAGAGCCTTGAGCCGCATGACGTTCGCGTGCGCGAATCGCTAGGGCTTGCGTATCTCGAGGACCGGAATTACGACAGCGCCATTCGAGAGTTTCAGGCGGCGCTTCGGGTAAACCCGTTCGATACCTCAGACGCAATCAGCCTGGCTGCGGCTTATGAGGGGAAAAATGATTTTGCCAAAGCTCGTGAGGCGCTTGAGGCGTCTATCCGCCGGGTTCCCGGCAGCGTCAATACGCTCGAAGCTCTCGCGGAGGTCTGTTCGCGGCTTAAGCTCTACCCGGAAGCCATCCAGCGTTATAACGAGGCTCTGAAAATCGCCCCTAATTTTGCCGTGGCGCAAAACAATCTGGCGTGGCTTTATGCCACTTGTGATGACCGCCAGTACCGCAACCCTAGCGCGGCGCTCGATCACGCAACGCGCGCCGTCCAGCTTACACAATCACGGGAGCCCGGCGCCATCGACACCCTGGCGGCTGCGCTCTCGGTCAATGGGAAATTTGACCTTGCCGCCAAAGCCGAAGCGAGAGCGGTCGAGCTTGACCCGCGAAACCTGGTCTATCAGCAGAACCTCATCCACTACCGTCTGCTGGCGGGCAACTAAAAAAACAGGGACGAGGGGCGAGAGACAAGAGGCAAGTGACGTGAAGCGTGTCCGGCTTTGTTCTCTACAGTCCTTATTCCTGCCTTTACACCTTGGAGTATTCCACGTGAACGGAGGGCATTCCATCCGGCTCATCCGCCAGACTGACATCCTGAAAAATATTGGGGCTTTCGTGTTTCAGAATGCGGCAGATCTCTACGGCGAGAAGCCGGATTTCCGTGTCAGCATGGGGGCTGCCGCGAAGTTCCAGGAAGTGGCGCCAGGAGCGGGAATTGGCGGTAACAAAAATCTTGGTTTCGCACGCGTTTGGCAGCACCGAGCGGGCCGCTTGGCGGGCCCACTTCCGGCGGTCGCGGGGGCTCATCTCCGGGTGCGTCTGCTGGACGTGCTGCGTGGTCGCCTCGGCCAGCTCCGCGTAAGCCTTGCGGAGGATTTCGACGGTCTGCTCCCACTTTTGCCGCAGGGCTTCATTTTGCTGATAAAGAGGAGGTACCACGTAACGCGCTTCGTTTTCGTCCACGTAGCGCTGCGAAAGCTGCGAAAATCCGAAGCCGGCGCGGTGGCGCACCATCTCGTGCGTGAGCGCGCGGCTGACACCCGTAATCAGAAAACTCCACAAAGCGTGTTCAAGCACGCTGCCGTGCTTGGAGGTTAGAATGTTTTCCAGGTATTCGCGGCTTGTCTTGCGCCCTTTGCCGAACGACATATAACAAGTGCGGCCGGCAACCTCGTCCAGGATTTCTCCCGCCACTGTTGTATCCGTGGTGAAGAGCATGCCTTCGTCATTTAAGAAGCGCGCCAGTTCCTCTTCCACAACAGCCTGACGGCCTACCAGATATACCTGCGGCTTGGTGACGTACCGCGGATGAGGAGTTTCCAAAAGTCGTCTCGCTTCCGGCCGCCGGGCAAAGCAGGAAAGCACGGCAGCGCCGCCTGGCCAAATCGGGCCGCACATTGTGGAGAGATGAATCGTGGGCGTTGAAGTTTAGGCTTGGGGCGCCTTGGCTTCTTCAGCCGCCTTGCGAATATTGGCGTATTTCTTCTGAAAGCGTTCGACCCGCCCGGCGCTGTCTACCAGCTTCTGTTTACCGGTAAAGAAGGGATGGCAGCTTGAGCAGATTTCAACGTGCAGCACGTCTCCGTGATACGCCGACCGCGTTTTGAACGTGCTCCCACACGCGCACACCACGTTCACTTCGTGATAATTGGGATGGACATCTTTCTTCATCGGCTTAACGTTTCCTCCAGAATTCTTGACGCGTCCCCCCCTGCCAGAATGGAACAGGAGTGGTCCGCCAAAATTATAGTTTAACGGCGCCAGCTAAAACTTGCAACCTCGCGCAAGGGTCGGTAGTGGGTTAGTTTGAATTTCGGATCGCCTGCCTGTGAATGCGGCGGCGTAGCGCCCCATCCCAGCGGCTTGTCCGGGCGTCCCGGCTTGCCGGCAAGATACCGGGGCGCCCGCGCAGCCCTCCACAAGTCTTTTGCCGCCCTGTAGAGCCTGCTTCAGCTTCGCTCGAGTTCATGCCCGATGGCCGAAAAACGGCTTACCAACCCAAAGCCAACCGGAGCGGAACTCAACCCAAGCCGTAATCTCCTTTATTTTGTGCAATATGCCTTATTGTACCGGATCAATCCGGCTATCCCCTTCATATTCAGTCGATTGCAGTGATTTTACCAACATTAGAGTCCGGTTGGTTCCGGTTGGTTCCGGTTTAGACCCTTTGTTTTCAATAGCTTGAAAAAAGTAAAACAATCCTTTTTGGTTTCAGCTCTCTTTGGCCCCCATTTCTGCCTCCCATCCCCCTGTTTTTTGATCCCGCGGCCGGGGTACTGGGTGGCCCTCTCGTCGTGAGACGAGGGACGAGAGTCAAGGGGCGAGGGTCGAGAGGCGAGTCCGGGGCCCTTGCTTTTTCCCTTATCCCTTG
>JBOGJY010000462.1:0-3213 GCA_050745325.1 Terriglobia bacterium | reverse complement strand
GGATCCCTGTAATCGTCCCGTAACCTGCAACCCCCGCAGATTCGGTTATACTGGCAAGTCATGCGGCCCCTGCGCTTGCTCCCGCTGCTCGTCATCGCCCTCGGCCTTGCGCTCAGGACCGCTCTCGGAGGCCCGCCCTTTCAGACCGACGACCCGGAACCAGTCGACTATCAGCACTACGAATTCTACTTGTTTGGCGGCACAGACGGCACACCCTTGGAAACTGACACTACGGGTCCGGCGGTTGAGTTCAACTGGGGCGCTGCGCCCAACCTCCAGATCCACGCCGTCCTCCCTTTCGGAGCTATTCTGCCTTCCGGTAATCCGGCCTATCTTCCCTCCGGCGCCGGTCCCAATGCTTATGGGCTCATGGACACAGAACTGGGCGTCAAGTACCGCTGGGTGAAAGAAACGAAGTACCGGCCGATGATCGGTACGTTCACCATGCTGGAAATCCCCACCGGGAGTTATGCCAAGGGGCTCGGTGTCGGCAAGCCGTGGTATAAGCTGCCCGTCTGGCTACAAAAAGATTGGGGACACTGGACGACTTATGGCGGTGGTGGTTATGAGATCGTCCCCCAGGTCCAGTACCGCAATTTTGCTTACGAAGGGTGGTTGCTTCAACGGGACATCGGCAAGAAGTTGACCCTGGGCGCCGAAATTTTTCATCACGGGATGGAAGGTATCGCGGCGCCTCAGACGAGAGCGGCAACGATGGTGGACGTGGGAGGCTACTACTATTTCCGTAATCCCGGATTTCAACTGCTCTTCGCCTATGGCCACACGGCTTTTGGCCAGGCAGAAAATTACGCCTATCTCGGCCTCTATTGGACGTGGGGAGGAAAAGCCTCGAAGAGCCTTCTCGGAAGCCTGCATTGGTGAAGAAGTGTAGTGGCGGGGTTTACCCCGCCATATTGTGGCGGCATAAAGCCGCCTCTACATCAAACTGAGACATTATCGAAGTTTTCCGCTATCAGCAAAAACCAATACTGAGAGCTGGTTGCTGAGACATGACCGCCGATCGCTTCCTTACGCCTTGAATGAAGGTCCTAGAGCAAGGCTGGCCAGCGCCCAGGCTCCCGCGAGAAGCCAGTTTTTCGATCCAATCAATCCCGCAATAATCCCAAGGATCGATGCGCCAACCATTAAAAGGCCGATTTTTAAGGCGGCGTGAGGCCCAAAAAACGCAAGAATCTTCAAGTGCCCGCCCGTTCCAAACGGAAAATAAGCTCCCGCCCAGTAAGCCGCGCTGGCCGCTAAACTCAGAATGCCGAACAGATACGCCAAAGCTTTTTTCACAATCTTTATGTAACTCAGGCGCGAGGCGTGGGTCAAGTCCTGGCGCAATCTCTCACATGTGACTTTACACGGTAGCGCCGCCGTCCAGGCGGGCTTGTGCCGGCAAGATGCCAGCGCTACGAGCCGCCTGCGTTTCGCGCGCCGCCGTCTTACTCGCCGTTCAGCCCGTTCAGGCCTGAATTGACAAAATAGCTACAAATGGCTGACATTGGGAAAGCGCCTTGCTCCATTTTGACTTGTATGATGAGATGGAAGGTCACAAAACTCTACTCAACCAGGAGGTGTTGTAACCATGACATCGGACAGTTCTTTTTCCCAGCGCGTTTTACTTACCCTATTATGTGTGGCCGCCCTTGCAATCGCGCCTCTCGCCCTGAGCGCGGCGGACGCCCCGGCGGCCCCATCGGTAGGCACGGTCGCTCCTAACTTCACACTGACCTCGCAGACAGGCGCGCGCATCAGCCTGAACGATTTCCGCGGCAAGTGGGTGGTGCTCTATTTCTATCCCAAGGATTTCACCTCGGGCTGCACGATTGAAGCGCACAACTTTCAGCGCGACCTGGCGCAATACCAGGCGAAGGGCGCGGTGATTGTCGGCGTGAGCGTCGATACGGCCGATTCGCACAAGCAGTTCTGCGCCAAGGAAGGACTCGATTTCAAACTGCTTTCCGACAGCAGCCATAAGGTTTCCGAGATGTACGGCTCGCTTATGCACTACGGCACTATGACGCTGGCCGCTCGCCATACGTTCATCCTCAATCCCAAGGGCGTTATCGTGAAGGAATATCTCAAGGTTGACCCGAATACCCATAGCCCTGAAGTGCTGGCCGCGCTGGCTGAGCTCGAGCATGGGGCGTAAGGCCGCCGCTACAATTCAGAAAAGGCAGTTGTCACACGACTCTTTATGCCCGGCATTCGAAAAGGGAGAGGGCACGAAACCGGAAGATCACTTTCGCGCTTCGTGCCTTTTGGTTTGAGTGAGGGCTATTTTAGCCCAGATTATTCATGAAACGCGGGTCTTCGGACAGGGGGACGGGGTTAAAACCGTGCCCCCCTGGCAACACGACCGAACTTCATGAATAATCCGGATTAGCGGACCTTGCCGTTGTGCTTCGCCCGGTAAATCGCGCGGCTATCGCGATTGGCCTGGCGGTTGAGTTGAGTGCGTTCTTTGTGCGTCAGGGGGCCTTTGGCTTTGTCCTCAAGCTTGTTGGCTTGAAGCCTGCCTTCCCGGGCCTCCGTCCGCCGCGCCTCACCGCGCGTAAGCTGGCCGCTCTTGATGCCCTGCTGAATCCGGTCCTGCTGATTCTCCTGCCTGTTGTTTAAATGCTGCGTCCGGTCCTGCGCCGCCGCCACACCCGGCAGCGAAAGTGAAAGAGCAAATGCCCCTGCCACCAATGAACTCATGAGAAGCCGTCCGATGGGTTTGGTCATTTCCTGATCTCCTTGTCAAATATCCGGCAAGCCTTCTAGTCAGCTTGCTCACTTCTGTAAACCCCAGGTAAAGAGATTTGTTGCGAGCCGGGCAAGATTTTATTTTGGCGCCGCCATGTTGTGAGAGGGTTGATTATTGACTCTTAAACAATGGTCGCTTTGCGTGCAAGCGGCCTAACCGGACCAGCGAGGATTCAAAGCCGGTATGCTGCTCTGATTGCAGCCAGCAGGCAAAATTTGCCTCATTTGTCCCATTTGTCTCATAATTCTCATTGTGTTCTGATATTCTGACGTGGGTCGCGGGTTGTGCGCTGGCTGGCGCAGCCCCAATTCGGTAGAATTATTAGAAAATGGCTGGGTGAAGAACGCAAAATTCACGGAACGAAGCCTAGCGAGTCTTTAGAATCAACGTTTCTAATAATTGGGGGTAGCGCGACAGAGCCGCATCCAATGAATATTTAATTCTGAGCGAAGCGAAGG
>JBOGJY010000461.1:0-21764 GCA_050745325.1 Terriglobia bacterium | reverse complement strand
CCGATGCGCTGATCGAGCGCCGCCACGACCGCCTCCGGCGCCTTGCCACCTTTGCCACGGATTGATTCCCTCTCGCCGGCTTTTGGCCTGAACCCTGTTGTAGCTGCGGCCTCTGGCCGCCGGTCTTCCCTATTAAAAACCGGCGGCCCGAGGCCGCCGCTACAATAATGGGCGCGACCGGGTTCTAACTGGCGGCGGTGATCGTGGCGGGGGGCAACTGCAGGCGCTGATGCATCACGTAAAGGACAAGCTCGAGGCGGTCTGAAACGCCAACTTTATCGTAGACGGCGCGAAGGTGATTCTTGACCGTCTGCTCGCTGATCGAGAGGTGGCTGGCAATCTCGCGGTTCCGCCAGCCTTGCACCAGGTAGCTGATGATCACTTTCTCGCGCGGGGTAAGAGTGTCGGCGGGCCGTGGCAATTCGATGGGCGCATTTCCGAACATATGCGCCATCTGCGCCACCTCGTGCTTCGGCAGCCAAACTTCGCTCTCCATCACTTTTCGCGCGCATTTTATGAACAGGCGCGGATCCACGGATTTCAGAATCATCCCGGAGGCGCCCGCGCGGACATAGTGCAGCGGCGACCCGTTGGTCACCATTGTCGCTGTGATCACAACCTTGCAGCCCGCCGAGGCGCTGCGCAGCCGCGAGAGCGCGTCCATAGACTTTTCGGGAACCAGCTCAGCTTGAATAAAAATCAGGTCGGGCTTTGCCCGGCGCGCCAGGTGGATCGCCTGTGTGACGTTTTCCGCCTCACCCACGACCGTGAGACCCTCTTCCATCATCAACAGCCGCCGGAGTCCCAGGCGAAAGACCGCCTCCTGATCGACAATGAGAACTTGAACTCGTTTCTTATTGTTTCGCCCTGGCTTCATAGGAGGTCAACCACATGCCGGTTGGATTGTACCGAGGCTTCGCCTCAGACCGGCTAGCTCTCCCCTCACCCGTCCCGCTACGCAGGCCACCCTCTCCCCCGATTCGGGGGAGAGGGGTTGGGGGTGAGGGGAAGATGTAAAACTGGGCTCAATCGCGTCGATTTTCGCAAACCCAGGAATCTAGTGTCACCCGGCCCGAAACATGAAAAAATGAGAGCAGGTGGCGCTGCGTAAGCGGCAGATCATTACAAACGCTTAAGTTTTTGCCATCAGCCGTCATGAAGTTATCGGCAACAAAGCGAGGGACCATGAAGCTTCGTGATCTTGCTGCACAAATCGATTCCCGGCTTGAAGGGCCGCCAGACCTGGAGATTTCCGGCGTCGCGGGCATGGAAGACGCCTCTTCGAGTGATCTCACTTTCCTTGCAAACCCGAAGTACGTTTCCAAAGCGGCGGAGACCGCCGCCGCCGCGATCATCGTGGGTCTGGACATTCAACTGCCCGGCCGCACGCTGCTTCGCGCCGCGGACCCGTATCTTGCTTTCGCGCGCGCGCTCGAGATCTTCCATCCTCCCGTTCGCCATCGCCCCGGCATTCACCCGACGGCCGTCATCGCCCCCACGGCGAAAATTGGCCGGAACGCTTCCATTGGCCCCTACGTGGTGGTGGAAGACGGGGTCACGCTGGGCGACGATTGTGTGCTCAAAAGCTTTGTGGTGATTTATCCGGGCGCCCGGATTGGCGCCCGCTTCTTCGCCCACGCCCACGCCGTGGTGCGGGAAAACACCCAGATTGGCAACGGTGTTACCTTGCAAAACGGCGCAGTCGTGGGTGGCGACGGCTTCGGATTTGCCAAGCAGGCCGACGGGGCCTATTACAAAATTGTGCAGCCAGGGGTTGTGATCATTGACGACGACGTCGAAATTCAGTCCAATTCCTGCATCGATCGCGCCACCGTAGGCGCCACTCGACTGCGGCGGGGCGCGAAGGTGGATAATCTGGTGCAGGTAGGACACGGCTGCGATGTGGGAGAAAATTCTTTGCTCTGTGGACAAGTGGGTTTGGCAGGCAGCTCAAAAGTGGGTCGCAACGTCATCCTGGCGGGGCAAGTAGGCGTGGCCGGGCATCTCGTGATCGGGGACAACGTAGTGGTCAGCTCCCAGTCGGGTGTTCCGCGAGATGTTCCCCCCAACAAGGTGATTTCCGGGTCCCCCGCCATCGATAACTTTCTATGGCTTAAGTGCGTGGCGGCCTACTCGCGCTTGCCGGAAATGCTTGCCGCCATCCGCAAAATCCGCGATTACTTAAACAAAAACGGCGCGGGAGTATAACCGTGATGACGATGAAATCCAGGGACGGGACGATTTTCCGGCAGCGATAGTGTCGTGTCACCGAAGTTCGTTGATGAAGTTCCCAATTTCCAGGGGCCGGGTTCGGAGCCCCGTCAGGGGCGGCAGAATATAGCCCACGGCTCGCGCCGTGGGCTATATTCTGCCGCTCCTGCGGAGCTGGCTTATACAATGAACTTCGGTGGCACGACACTAGTTGTAGCGCCGGGCATAAAGAGCGGCGCTACAGGTAACCACATTTTCCGAACGTAATACTATGCGTTTTGGGTGAGCAATTGAGGAAGCTGTTTCACAAATGCCGAGCGCGCCATGACAGTGTCACAACCAGCTTCTCGCGCCGCCGTGGCGAGGTCCGCCTGGACGTGCGAGAGAAAGCCGATCACCAGAATGAGCCGGAGCTCGGGGCTATGCTTCAGCTCGCGGATAGCTTCAAGAGCTAGTCCGGCGCGATAATTCAGATCGCAAATCACCACCGCAGCCGGGCCTTGCGTGAGCCTTTGCATCAAGTTCGCTGGTAAGACGACTTCAATTTCAGCGTTCACCAGCTTCGCCGTCTGCTGGATCTTGGAGAGGAAAATCAAGTCTTCGACGATGACGAGAACTGGCATTATCAGATCACTCTTGTTGCTCTTGAATTGGCCGGAAAGCGCATCGCTGCACTACTTCTTCTTAGGCCGGTAGAAGTCCGTGCTGGTGCCAAAGAAGACTTCGGCGGCTTGCATGACCGTCTCCGAAAGCGTCGGGTGCGGGTGAATCGTCAGCGCCACGTCGGATGCTAACGCCGCCATCTCAATCGCCAGCACACCTTCGGCAATCAGGTCGCCCGCTCCCACGCCGGCAATCCCCACGCCAAGCACGCGCTCGGTGGCAGGGTCAATCAAAAGCTTTGTCACTCCGTCGGTGCGTCCGAGCGTCATGGCGCGTCCCGACGCCGCCCAGGGGAACTTGGCAACCTTCACCGGCCTGTTTTCTTTTTGGGCCTGAGTCTCGGTCAAACCGCACCAGGCGATTTCGGGATCGGTAAAAATGACCGCCGGAATGGCTCGCGGCTCAAACGCAACCTTATGCCCGGCAATGGCCTCAACCGCGGCGCGCCCTTCGTGCGACGCTTTATGAGCAAGCATAGGCTCGCCCGCCACATCGCCGATGGCGTAGATGCTGGGGTCGTCCGTCTGCCGTTGCAAATTAACCTGAATAAAACCGCTCGCTCCCACCACCACTTTTGTCTTTTCAAGCCCGGCGATCTCTGAGTTGGGTTTTCTGCCGGTCGAAATCAAAACCTTGTCGTAAGTCTGGCTGCCGCCCCCCGCGGCTTCGCCCTCAAACTTTACCCGGATTCCCTTCTCAGTCTCCTTCATCTCAACTACTTTGGTCTTTAGCATCACAGACTGGAATTCTTTCTCCAGACGCTTGGCGAGCACATTGACCAGATCGCGGTCCGCCCCCGGCATCAGGCCATCCGTCATCTCGACCACAGAAACCTTTGTTCCCAAGGCCGCGTAAACGGTGCCGAGTTCAAGCCCGATGTAACCGCCACCCACAACCAGCAGAGATTTTGGAGCGTCAGCCAGGTCGAGCGCGGAAGTCGAGTCTAGCGCGCGGGCGCTGTTTCCGGGAACGCCAGGGAGGGTTGCCGGTCTCGACCCCGTGGCAATGATGGCGCGTTTAAATGGGAGCTTCTCTTCGCCGCCTGCATTCAGTTTGACGCTCAGCGTCTGCGAGTCGAGAAAACTCGCGGTGCCCTGGACGTACCGGACAGACCGCTGCTTCGAGAGCAACCCGAGCCCACCGGTAAGCTTCCCCACCACTGAATTCTTCCAGCCCCGCAGCTTATCCAAATCGATCTTAGGCTCGGAATATTTGACGCCCCATTCGGCAGCCAGACGGCTTTCCGCCACCAGCTTCGCCACGTGCAGAAGCGCCTTTGACGGAATGCAGCCACGGTAGAGGCAGACGCCGCCGGGGTTAACCTCGGGATCAACCAGCGTGACTTGCATTCCAAGGTCGGCGGCCAGAAAGGCGGCCGCGTAGCCGCCGGGTCCTGCGCCAATCACAACCAGTTGCGCTTCATGGGTCTGCTCACTCATCTTTGTACTCTTCGCGTTTGTATTTGAAATTGAAAATTTGAGACGGCGCCGCCGGTCCACATTTCTTATAGTCTGCGCCGACCGGCGGGAATTTGGAGACAGATGGGATAAAAAAGGCAAATTCCCAGATTTCCCTGTGGCCCGAGCAACATACCGGCTTCAAACGCTATCCCTCCAAGGGCAGCAGGAAAGGCTGCTCGATGGCTTCAGCGACCCAGCGCAGGAAGCGGGCAGCGTCCGCGCCGTCGATTAAACGGTGGTCGTAGGAAAGAGAAAGCGGCAGCATGAGCCGCGGCGCAAACTGCCCGTTCACATAAACCGGTTCTGTCTGCGATCGGGAAAGTCCCAGGATGGCGACTTCGGGATAATTGACAATCGGCGAAAAATTTGTTCCACCGATGCCGCCGAGGTTGGTGATGGTAAATACCCCGCCTTCCATTTCATCGAGACCCAGCTTCCGGTTGCGCGCCTTCTCCGCCAGTTGGGAAAGCTCCCGGGAAAGCTGGATGATGTTTTTCTTGCCAGCGTCACGAACCACAGGAACAAGCAAGCCGCGGTCCGTATCCACCGCCACGCCGATGTGGCAGTATTTCTTGTAAATAATCTCGTTCCGAACCGTGTCAATACTGGCCGCAAATTGCGGGAAAACCTGCAGCGCGGCGGCCACCACCTTCAGGGCAACCGCCGTGACCGTCAGCTTGCCACCAGCCTTCTCCGCGCGGCTTGCGTACCGCTTGCGAAGCTCCTCAAGATTCGTGATATCCGCTTTGTCGTATTGCGTTACCTGAGGAATGCTGGCCCACGCTTGCGCCAGGTGCTCCGCTGTCTTGCGGCGGATATTCGACATCGGCTGCGGCTCAACCTCGCCCCACTTACGGAAATCAGGCAAAGGAGCGGCGGCAACCCCGCCTGCGGCCATACCCGAACTGGCCCCCGCGCTGCTGCGGATAATCTGGCGGGCATAGTGCATGACGTCTTCGGCGCTGATGCGGCCTCCTGGGCCGGTGCCTGGCACCAGATTAATATTCACCCCGGTTTCACGGGCCACACGCCGCACCGAGGGCGCAGCCTGGGCAAGTCCGCCCGTCCCTCCTGGTCCGCCTTCTTCGCTGGATGGAGCCAGCTTCTCAGCAGGCGGCGCCACAACCGGAGCGGGCGCCTCCACTGCCGGGCGCGTTTCCTGACGCGCCGGCGCGGGCTTGGATAAATCGGGCGCCGGAGCCGCCTTTGAACGCGGCTCCGCGGCGGCTGGCGTCGCGGAGGGGGGTGCGACCGCCGCCTTTGCGCCCGAACTTTCATTCTCAATGGCTCCGTCTACGGTAAAGATAACCTGGCCAATCTTCAGCTTCTCACCTGTTTTGACGAAGACCTGCTGAATCGTCCCGCTTACCGAGGACGGCACCTCAATCGTTGCTTTATCGGTCTCAAGCTCAAGCACCGCTTGATCCTGGCTTACCTTGTCTCCCGGTGAGACTAAGATTTTCACCAGATCACCCGCCTGGATGTTCTCTCCAAGTTCCGGGAGCCTGAATTCAGTCGCCATAACACATCTCATCCTTCAATTATGAAAACACCGGATCAGCCTTCTCCGGGTCAATTCCCATCTCTTTCATCGCCTTTTGAACCACATCGGGCTTGATTTTTTTCTCCCGCGCGAGCGCCACCAGAGTATTCAGCGTGATAAAGCGCGCGTCAACCTCAAAGAAGTCGCGCAGCGCGGCGCGGCCCTCACTGCGCCCGAAACCATCTGTTCCGAGCGAGACGAACCGCTGGGGCAGCCAGCGAGCGATGGAGTCCGGCAGGGCCTTCACATAGTCTGAGGCCGCGACAATCACGCCGGGCGCCTCCGCCAGGCGCTGCTCCACGTAGGAACGCCGCGGCGCCTCAGCCGGATGGAGCATATTCCAACGGGCGGTCGCGTGCGCTTCCCGGTAAAGCTCCTTATAACTCGTCACGCTCCAGACGTGCGCGGCCACGCCATATTTCTCCCCCAGCGTCTTCTGCGCTTTTACCGCTTCATTTAAAATGGCGCCACTGCCAAGAAGTTGGGCTTCAAGTTTCGCGCCCTTCAGCTCTGAGGGCTTGAAGAGGTAAAGACCTTTCAAAATGCCTTCTTTCGCGCCCTCAGGCATGGGAGGCATGACGTAGTTCTCATTCATCACCGTCAAATAATAGAATACGCTCTCCTGGTCGACGTACATGCGCCGGATGCCATCCTGAATGATCACGGCAATTTCGTAAGCATAGGCAGGATCGTAAGCGATGAGATTCGGCACGGTGTAAGCGAGCAAGTGGCTATTGCCGTCCTGGTGCTGGAGGCCCTCGCCCGAAAGCGTGGTCCGCCCCGCCGTCCCTCCCACCATGAAGCCGCGGCAGCGGCTGTCGCCCGCCGCCCAAACCAAATCACCCACGCGCTGCTGACCGAACATGGAGTAATAAATAAAAAACGGGATCGTATTGATCCCGTGGACGGAATAAGCTGTGCCAGCGGCTATAAACGAAGCCATCGACCCGGCCTCGGTGATTCCCTCCTCGAGAATCTGGCCGTCTTTGGCCTCCTTATAATAAAGCAGTGTATCCCTGTCGACCGGATCATAAAGCTGTCCCTGCCGCGAGTAGATGCCCACTTGCCGGAAAAGCGACTCCATGCCGAACGTGCGCGCCTCGTCAGGAACAATGGGCACAATCAACTTGCCCAGTTCCTTATCGCGCAGCATCTTGGCAAGCATACGCACGATGACCATGGTGCTTGAGGCTTCGCGCTCACCTGTACCGGCGTAAAACTCTTCGAATAACGATTCGTCTGGCGCTTTGAGCGGCGGAACCGTAACGCTGCGGGACGGGAGGTAGCCGCCAAGCTCCTTGCGGCGGGCATGAAGGTAGCTCATCTCAGGATCGCTATCCGGAGGCTTGTAGAAACCCAAATGCGCCATTTCGTCGTCCGGGATGGGAATGCCAAAGCGGGCGCGGAATTGCCGCACTTCGTCCTCGTTCAGCTTCTTTTGCTGGTGAGTGATGTTCTTCCCTTCGCCACTCTCACCCAGGCCGTAGCCCTTAATAGTTCGTGCGAGCACCACTGTGGGTTCACCGCAATGCTCCACCGCAGCCTTATAGGCGGCGTAGACCTTCTTTGGGTCATGGCCTCCCAAGCGCAGCTTGCACAACCGCTCATCCGGAATATCCTTCACCAACTCAAGTAACCTCGGATCAACTCCGAAGAAATGCTCGCGAAAATATTTGCCGGTTTCCACCGAATATTTCTGCCGCTCCCCGTCAACAACTTCACCCATGCGCTTGACGAGCGCGCCGTCAGCGTCATTGGCCAGCAGCGGGTCCCAGTCGCTTCCCCACGCCACTTTGATCACATTCCAGCCCGCGCCCAGAAATATCGCTTCAAGCTCTTGAATGATGTTGCCGTTGCCCCGCACCGGACCATCAAGACGCTGCAAGTTGCAGTTGACGACAAAAACGAGGTTATCCAGCCTTGCCCGCGTCGCGAGAGAAATCGCTCCGAGCGTTTCCGGCTCATCCGTTTCTCCATCGCCGAGAAACGCCCACACACGCTGGCCGTCGATCTTCTTCAGGCCGCGGTCTTCGAGATAGCGCAAGAAACGCGCCTGGTAGATAGCCTGGATGGGTCCGAGTCCCATCGAAACGGTGGGAAACTGCCAGAAAGTGGGCATCAGCCACGGATGGGGATATGAGGAAAGTCCGCCGCCGGGTTTGAGCTCGCGACGGAAATTCTCCAACTGCTCAACCGTGAGCCGCCCCTCGAGGAAGGCTCTTGAATAAAAACCGGGTGACGCGTGACCCTGAAAGAACACCAAGTCCGCTTCGTGCTCCTCGTTCTTGGCGCGAAAGAAATGATTGAAGCCGACTTCGTAGAGAGTGGCGGCCGAGGCGTAAGTGGAAATGTGCCCGCCGATTCCGCTCTCCTGCTTGTTGGCGCGCACCACCATCGCCATGGCGTTCCAGCGCACCAGGCTTTTAATGCGCCGCTCGATCTCCGTATCCCCTGGATAAGGAGGCTGCTCTTCAACAGGAATGGTGTTGATGAACGGCGTGTTGACCGCAGGCTGGACCTTGATCCTCGAAAGCGCCGCGTGGTTCTGCAAAGTCCTGAGCAGGTGCTCGACACGCCGCGGGTCTTCTTGTTCAATAACGTAGTCGAGAGACTCTATCCACTCCCGCGTTTCAAGGGCTTCAAGTTCTGTAAACTCGTTCTCTACCGCTTCAATCATTTGTGCCCACTTCCCTTTTCCCAAAGTCAGGCTAATAACAGCAGATCGCCGCCCGGCCTCCCTAATAATCCGCAGACGTTATAGCGCGATTCCTCTCACGAGGCTAGGGGGTTTCCGCTCGCGGCGCCCTAACACTCCATCTTAATTCAATTCAGCGCACGAGGAACAGCAAACTTGCGCGGCCATACTCTATTTGAGCGCGCCCAGCCTGCGGAGTAACAACCACAAGCAGGTATGGCTCAACCATCACTTGCCCTGCGCGCCATCCGCACCATCGTACTCTTATTATAAATTAGCGAGTCAGGAAGGGTCTGTCAAAAAAATCCGACCTTCGCAGGGCTTTCCGGCGGGGTCACTCACACACTTACTCAGCGCTTACAGGTGTATCGCAGGCATCTTACCCCGGCCAAAGCCGCCGGGACAGCGGCGCTACAGATAAACGTTTTTCCGGAGCGCAATACTGTAAAGATGATGCCCACAAGCCAGCGGGCAATTATACGGTCACTGCCGAAATGCGGCGCATGAGGTCCTTCTGTTCGCCAACATTTTCGGCGCCGATTGTGAACGCATCGAGCGCCCCGTTTGAGAGAGCAAAGTGGAGCGCTTCATCCTGCCGGTTGCGCATGTCGCCCTGACCGAGAATCTTCATGCCCACCACTCCCTTGCCCTGTGCCCGCATCTGATGCAGCACCGCAAGGACCGTAGGAGGATCGGCATCCATGTGAGACCCGATCGGATTCATGCGGGCAAGGTCAACCTCCACCCAGGGCGATGCGGCGGCCGCGCGCAGCGCGCCAATGGTATGGCAGGAGCAGCCATGAGCGCGGATCCAACCTTTTTCCTTGGCCTCCGAGAGCACGTCCATCGTCGCACGGTATCGCGTGGTCCAGTCGTCCGCCTGCATATCGTGCATCAACAGGATGTCGATATAATCCGTTCCCAGTTCCCGCCGGAAGCGGTCGATGTCCGACCTCATGCCCGCCGGGTCACGCGTATCCGACTTGGTGAGCACCGTCACCTTTTCCCGCGGCAGCCGCTTGAGCGC
The DNA here is from genome assembly GCA_050745325.1 of Terriglobia bacterium. Taxonomy (GTDB): domain Bacteria; phylum Acidobacteriota; class Terriglobia; order UBA7540; family UBA7540; genus RH2-MAG17b. The sequence continues at coordinate 12,165 of JBOGJY010000461.1, read as the reverse complement.
CGCGGCGACAGCCGGATGCGACCCGTACGAGTCCGCTGAGTCGAAAAAGCGGAGTCCGTGATCGTAGCCGTGAACCAGAAGATCAGCCAGTCCGTCGACGCCGAGGCGCGTCTGATGGGAGTGCTTTCCACCCCCAATCGTTCCCGTGCCGCAGGCCAGGCGGCTGGTGCGAATGCCTGTTTTTCCAAGCGCCACCGTGTCCGCCGCGCTGAATTGCTTTCCCGCAGCCGCGGCGTGCGAGGCTTGTGTAGCCAGCGTGGTCTGTGTGGCGAGCCAGGTAGCTCCTAGCCCCATCGTCGTTTTCGCAATAAAATCTCTGCGGTTCATGGATTACCTCCTCGAATGCAGGCCCGCCAGGCGGGACGCCGGAATCCTTATCATTGAGAGCGACGCGGCCGAACCCGAAAACCTTTGCGCTACAGCTTGTTGCCGCGTTAGCGTATAGCCAGTAGCGTAGCACAGCCGCGACATCAGAAAAAGCCTGTTTTGCAAAGGTTCTGTGAGACTTCGGGCGCTCTGCGAGCGCGTATAAAGCCGGTGCAAGAATTTGGCAGTTTACTCGCTCGTGTAGTTTGTAAGAAGATAATCTTGAGTGCCAGAATCTTTGCGAGGCAGGTGTACAAAACTAACCATGTCCGACGGCTGGCAAGATTTTCAGGGTGTCAACGCGGGGTACGTGGCGGAACTATACGCAAAGTTCCAGCAGGATCCAAACTCCGTGGATGCGGAGGCGCGGGCTTTTTTCAGCCAGCTTCCTCCGCCGGGCATTGCAGACTTGGCGCCCTGGCCCGCCTCCGACAGACAGCCCACAGTCCCAATGGGTAAGGTCGTAGGCGCCGTCAATCTCGCGCAGGCGATACGGAAATTCGGCAACCTGGCGGCGCAGCTTGACCCGCTCGGCAGCGAGCCGCCCGGCGATCCCTCACTTCTCGCCGAAAGCCATGGAATCACAGCAGAGGATTTAAGAGCCCTTCCGGCGAGTATCATCGAAGGCCCCATCGCGGCGGGCGCCTCAAACGCGCTTGAGGTGATTCAGGCCCTGCGGCGCATATATTGCGTCCATAGCGGCTACGACTATGCGCACCTGCGCCATCCTGAAGAGCGCCATTGGCTCGAAACCGCAACGGAATCCGGGATCTTCCGCCCACCCAAGGATCACATCCACGAGATTGTGGTGCTTGAGCGCCTCACGCAAGAAGGCGCTTTTGAATTGTTCCTGCACCGTACCTTTCCCGGCAAAACCCGCTTTTCGGTTGAAGGGCTTGGCATGTTGATCCCGATCCTCGACGAAGTGATCAGCGCCGCGGGTGAGGCGAAGGTGCAGCAAATCCTGATCGGCATGGGGCATCGCGGGCGGCTGAACGTGCTTAGTCACGTGCTGAAAAAGACCTACGCCCAGATTCTGGCGGAGTTCAAAGACCCGGTGAAGGCAAGCGTGTTTCGCGGCGACCAGGGCTGGACAGGCGACGTGAAGTACCACTCGGGAGCGCGCCGCGCGATCTCAAGCGACCGGAAACTGAACATGATCATCTCACTCGCGCCCAACCCGAGCCATCTCGAAGCCGTCGATCCCGTGGTGCTCGGCATGGCGCGCGCCGGAGGAACACGCGTCGACCGGCGCGGCGCTCCCGAGTTCGATCCAACGCGCACGCTGCCCATTCTCATTCACGGCGACGCAGCCTTTCCCGGACAGGGCGTCGTAGCAGAGACGTTAAATCTCTTTCGCCTGCCGGGCTATCGCGCGGGCGGAGCCATTCACATCATCGCCAACAATCAGGTGGGTTTCACCACCCCTCCCGAAGAAGAACGCAGCACCATTTTTGCCAGCGATCTTGCGCGCGGGTTCCGCATCCCGATTGTGCACGTCAATGCTGATGACCCAGAGGCGTGCCTCGAGGCCGCGCGGCTGGCATTCGCCTATCGCGCCCGCTTCCACAAGGATTTTTTGATTGATCTCATCGGATACCGCCGCTATGGGCACAACGAGGGCGACGAGCCGAGCTTCACTCAGCCGCTGATGTACCAAAAAATCGCCCATCACCCGACGGTGCGGCAACTCTGGGCGCAAACCCTCATCGAACGGAGAATCATTCAGGAAGGTTTTGCCGAAGAGCTCGTCCGCAAACACACAACCGCCATCCAAAACGCCTTCAATGCGCTCGTTCCGGAAAGGCACCTCAGAGAACCCCTGCCAGAGCCGCCTGAGCCGGGTGCGGCGCGCCATGTGAAAACATCGGTCCCGGCAAGCCAGCTCAGCGCGCTAAATAAGTCCCTCCGCAAACTTCCGCAAGGGTTCACCCTTAACCGCAAGATTGAGCGCGCCCTTGAGCGCAAGCTGGCAATCTTCGACAACCCAAGTGAGAAGAGCGTCGACTGGGCTTCGGCGGAAGAACTGGCGTGGGCGTCTATTCTCGAAGATGGTATCTCCATCCGTGTGACCGGCCAGGACGTGGAACGAGGAACATTCAGCCAGCGCCACGCCGTATTTCACGACGCAAAAACGGGGGAGAAATACGTACCCCTGCAAGCTATTCCCGAGGCCAAGGCCGCGTTTGAGATTCGCAACAGCCCGCTTTCGGAAAACGCTGTTTTGGCCTTTGAATACGGCTATAACGTCAACGAGCCAGGACGCCTGGTGATTTGGGAAGCTCAATATGGCGACTTTGTGAATGGCGCTCAAACAGTGATTGACGAGTTCATTGTTTCGGCAAGGGCCAAGTGGGGTTTAACGCCGTCGCTCGTCCTCTTGTTGCCGCACGGCCACGAAGGTCAGGGTCCCGATCATTCAAGTGGACGCCCGGAGCGGTTCCTGCAGCTTGCGGCAGCGATCAATTTGCGTATTGCCAACTGCACCACGGCGGCGCAATACTTTCACCTGCTGCGCCGCCAGGCGGCCCTGCTCAAAACAGATCCGCTTCCGCTCATCGTACTCACTCCGAAGAGCCTCCTTCGCCATCCTCTGGTAGCCTCGGCGCCCAGGGATCTGGCAGAAGGGTGCTGGCAGCCCGTGATTGATGATGAGCAGGCGCTGCGCTCGCCTCTGAACATCAAGAGACTTATTTTATGCAGCGGAAAAGTCTACGTGGACTTGCTCACAGCGCCCCAGCGGGCGAAAGCGTCCTCGGTGGCCATTTGCCGCGTGGAGCAGCTTTATCCCTTGCCGGTTGATGAAATCAAGGTGGCTCTCTCACACTACCCTAGCATTGAGGAGGTGGTGTGGTTGCAGGAAGAGCCGCGCAACATGGGCGCCTGGGAGTTTGTGCGCTTGCAAATAGCGCGCCTGATCGACGGACGCTGCCCGCTGCATTACATTGGCCGTCCGCGGAGTTCGAGCCCGGCTGAGGGATCCTCCGCGTGGCACGTTTCAAACCAGGAAACGCTCATCACCCAGGCGTTCGATGTCAGAGAGGTCAGCGCCGAGGAAACCGTGTTGTTGAAAAAAGCGTAGCACGCTGTTGAGGGGCATTATGCCAACTAAAATTGTCGTCCCAGAACTAGGTGAATCGATCCTTGAAGCCACGGTCGGGCGCTGGAGGAAAAAGGAAGGTGACCCGGTCAGCCTCGGCGAGGTCGTGGTTGAACTCGAAACCGATAAGGTGGATCTTGAAGTGGGCGCGGAACAAGCAGGGGTGCTCGCCAAGATCGAGCGCAAAGAGGGAGAAGACGTGCGCATCGGTGACGTGCTCGGCCTGATTGATGAGGCCGATGAATCCGGTAGAGTGGCGCCACGCACCCCCACTGATGGCGCTGCGGCGACGGGCTCCGAACCCGGCCGCGCGATGCCTCCTGCCAAAGTAGAGCCCTCAGACACCCTGGAAAAACAGGCGCCCAAAGACGCGCCGACGCCCCTCCAATCCCCCCGGCAGGCGGTTCAGCCCAGGCCCGAACTTTCGCGGATTACCGCAGAAGAAGTTGCCACGCCTTCGGCGCGGCGGCTGGCGCGTGAACAGGGCTTAAACCTGGCGCATCTGCCCGTAACCGATGCGGCAGCCCGGGTCACTCGCGAGGAAGTTCAAAACCTGGTAGCGGCTTCCGCCGAAGCGCCGCAGCAAGCCGGCGCGCCGGCAGCAACAACGGACCAACCGGCGCAGCGCGAAGAGCGTGTGCGCATGTCGCGCCGCCGCCAAACCATCGCGCAGCGGCTCGTCGAAGCTCAGCACACGGCCGCCATACTAACCACATTCAACGAAATTGACATGGGCGATGTGATGGCCCTACGGCAGCGGCAGAAGGAAACGTTCAAAGAACGCTACGGCGTTAGCCTCGGAGTGACCTCGTTCTTCGTAAAGGCCTCCGTCGCAGCGCTTCGCCGTTTTCCGCGCCTAAACGCGGAAATTCAGGGCGATGAGATCGTTCTAAAGCATTATTACGATATTGGCGTAGCGGTCGGGGCCACCGAAGGCTTGGTCGTACCGGTTTTGCGGAACGCGGACCAGATGTCTTTCGCTGAGATTGAGATTGCTGTGAAGGAATACGCCCGCAAGTCGAAAGAAGGGACGCTCACCCTCACCGATCTGCGCGGCGGCACTTTTTCGGTCACCAACGGAGGTGTTTTTGGATCGCTGCTCTCAACGCCCATTCTGAATCCACCCCAAGCTGGCATCCTGGGGCTACATAAAGTGGAAGACCGCCCCGTCGCCGTCCGCGGTGAAATTAAAATCCGGCCCATGATGTATGTTGCGCTCAGTTACGATCACCGCCTTGTGGATGGACTCGAAGCCGTGCAGTTTTTGGTGCGGGTCAAAGAATTGATCGAAGATCCCGGCACGCTGCTGATCGAAAGCTAGTGCGGCGTCTCACAAGTAACTGGACAATGAAACGGCTCGCCGCCCCGGCATCTTGCCAGCCAAGAGGCCGCCGGGACAGCGGCGCTACCGCGTAAAGCCAATTGCGCGGCGCCGTGCTAGCCCGGCCGGCGTAATTTCAAAGCGCTTCATCAACCTGCCGGCCGCTTCCAGACGTAAGCTCCAAAGGTTTGAAAAGTCTCAAACCCGAGGCGATCGTAAAAGCGCACGGCGTCCCGGTTTGCGTCCGTCACCGTCAGAGTGATTTCCTGGAATCCCAGCTTCCCCGCTTCGCGGAACGAGGCTTCCATCAGTGCGGCGCCTACCCGGCGGTTCTGGAACTCGGTATCGACGGCCACCTGAGGGACATGGGCGGTGGCCGGGCGCACCGCCGTCAGGGCGATGATGCCCGCCAGTTTTCGTGAGGGGCGGTGAATGGCGGCGAAAGACGCTTGCGGAAGGTTCTCGCCGCAGCCACGAAGGTGCACAATGTTTTCGATCAGGTGCGAGGTCCCGCCGACGGACGCGTATTGGTCGTTGATCGCGGCGTCAACGTGCGAGCGATAAGTGCGGCATAAGAGCCGCGCCGCATCATCATTATGCTTTCTTTGCCACAGTTCGAGCCCAAATTCGCGGCCCCAGCCATCAGGCGCGCCGGCCATCTGCCGCGCTTCGACCCCACGGCGCATAAACCGGCGAAGGTAACTTTCGAATTGATGGCCGCGGAAGCACGCATCGAGTTGATCCAAGCCAAAATGAGGCAATTGCGCCTCCACGCGCCGCACACCCGGCGTGGCCTTAAGTGTTTCGATCACGTGCTCAAGCAGCACAACAGCGTTCTCAAGAGTCTCAGCGTTGGGTTCGACGAAGAGGTCTCCGATGAGACCTTTTTCTCCTTCGTAGAGGAAAAAACTGTAACCTTGGATTTTCCCGCCTCTAACCAGCGCGTATCCGGAAAGGCGTTTATCCGTGAGACACGCGCGGATCAGGCGGACGGAAGGCGTATAATCCCAGCGGAGGGTTTTGAACCAGGCGTCAGATTCGGCTTCGAGGAGCGGCGCAAAATCCTCCGCTTCGAAGTGCCGGATGTCAATAATCTCGACGTTCAAGGGTGTTTGAGTCCTCGGATGACCGGAGAAGCGCAACCGCCGGCCTTCATTCTTTTGACGGGCTAGATACATGAGCGTTTGTCCCCGTCCGGCTGACTCCGGCGCTTTACGACGAAGAGAGTATAGCGCAATTTCGGCCTGGCCTTCGTACTGGCCTTAGTTAGCAAATCCAACCCATGGGTTCACACGCACTGAATAATATCCCGGCCAGCGAGCCCGAGCCTGCGGAAAGCCGGCAAGAGGCGCGGCTCTCCTGGAACCATCACTTTGAATACTGGGCGGCGAAGGGATTGCTCGGATTCCTGGGCGCCATCCCCCATCCCGTGGCGCGGAGGATTTGTTCGCTGCTTGGGGCGCTCAGTTACTGGCTATGGCCGCGCCTCCGCCGCACTGGCCTTTGGAATCTCCAACTCGCCTATCCAGAGTGGAGCGCCCGCGAGCGGCGCCGCGTGTTATTCGGCAGCTTCCAAAACCTCGGACGAATGCTGGCGGATTTCGCGCAATTTCCCCGGTTGGACCGCGCGAGCATTGGCGGCCTGATCGTCTACGACGGCTTCGAGCATTTTGAAAACGCCCGCCGCAAGGGTAAAGGCGCGCTATTTCTGACGGCGCACTTTGGCGCCTGGGAGCTCGGTTCCTTTGCGCACGGCATTTACGGCTACCCGGTCAACTTTGTCGCCCGGAAACTCGATAATCCGCTGATTGACTCGCTCATCAACCGCTATCGTTGCTTGAGCGGAGGAAAGCCCATTGATAAGGCCGAATTCGCCCGTCCAGCCCTGCGCGCTCTGCGGCGCAACGAACCCGTGGGCATTCTGATGGACCAAAACATGATGCTCGCCGAAGGCGTCTTTGTGGATTTCTTCGGCAGGCCGGCCTCGACAACAGCGAGCCCGGCGCGCGTCGCCCAAAAAACAGGCGCTGCGATCATCCTTGGTCTCGTCATCTGGGATTCCGGGCTCGGCAAGTACCGGCTGCGATTCGAGAACGTCGAATGGATCAGCCGCCTCGATCCGGGCGAAGAGATTCTTGTGAACACAGGCAACTTTACCCGGATTCTCGAGCGGTATATCCGCCAGTATCCAGAGCAATGGCTTTGGGTGCACCGGCGATGGAAAACGCGCCCGCCGGGCGAAGCCCCGCTCTACCCTTTCTGAGAACTATTCTCACATCCTGAGGGCCGGCCGATGACAGTGGAAGAAGTCGCGCAGATCGTGCGCGGTCGAGCACAGGGTAATGGACGCGCGCCGCTCAGCGGTGTGGCCCAGCTTGAGCAGGCGAAGGCAAGCGAGCTAGCCTATGCCGAGGGCAGCCGCGCCCTCGCCCGCGCCGCCGCCTCGCAAGCTGGCTGCATCCTGGTCCAGGACTCTTCTTCCCTGCCCCATCAAACCACAATTGAAGTGAGTCATCCGAAGCTCGCCTTTATCCAAGCCGCGCAGGCGCTCGCGCCCAAGGCCACGCCGCCTTCCGGCATTCATCCGGGCGCCGTTATTTCGCCGCTTGCGGCGCTTGGAGAGGGTGTTTACGCGGGTCCCGGCGTGGTGATTGAAGACGGGGTCCGCGTGGGCGCCCGCACGGCGCTCATGGCGGGCGTATGCCTCGGGGCGGGCGCGGAGATTGGAGCAGACTGCGTGCTTCACCCCTCCGTCACGCTCTATCCTGGCGCGCGCCTGGGGAACCGCGTGGTCCTTCATGCGGGCGTCGTGATTGGCGGCGATGGCTTTGGCTACGTCTTCGCTGAGGGCCGCCACCAAAAGTTCCCCCAAGTTGGCGGTGTGGTGATCGAAGACGACGTGGAAATCGGCTGCAACAGCACCGTGGACCGCGGCTCGCTAGGAACAACCATTGTCGGCGCGGGAACTAAGATCGACAACCTGGTGCAGATTGCTCACAACGTGCGCATTGGCCGCCACTCCATTGTGGCCGCCCAAACTGGAATTTCCGGGAGCGTCGAAATCGGCGACTACGTGGTGATTGGCGGCCAAGTCGGTATTGGCGATCATGTGCGGATCGAAAACCGGGCCGTGGTCGGCTCCGGCGCCGGGATTCTGCCCGGAAAGATCGTTCACGAGGGCAGCGTGGTTTGGGGCACCCCGGCTAGACCTCTTGCCGAGTTCAAAAAGTTATACGCGCACTTTGCCAGCCTGCCCGAACTGGCTCGAAAGGTGAAGGAGATATACCCAAAGGGCGCCGGAAAGCGTGGGTGAGAGCCGTTCTGTAAATGTGGCCCTGTCTTCCCCCATACAGGAGAGAGGGGTTGAGCTCTTTCTTGCTTCTGTTTGATCCCTGCCCTCTCCCTCAAAAAAAAGGACCAATGCTAACAGCGCCGCTACTTGGAGTCTGAAACGATCAAGCCAAATAATGCCTGGCCGTATTCAACCGGCTGGCCGTCCTCGACGAAGATCCTGGCGATTTCCCCTTCCGCGTCTGACTCAATCTCATTCATCAATTTCATCGCCTCAATGATGCACAAGACCTGTCCCGCTTGAACCTTGTCGCCCGGCTTGATGAACGCGGGCTTGCCCGGCCCGGAAGAAGCATAAAACGTCCCAACAATCGGCGATTTAATCACATGAAGGCCCTCGTGCGGGCCAGGCTGCGGCTCGGCAGATGTGGCTGCGGCCATGTCAACTGGGCTGCTGGCGGCGCGCGCCGCAGGTAAAGTATGCGGGGGGTGCACGATGGCAAAGTGCGGCTGCGTGGCGGCCTGTGAGGGTTCAGCGCCCGCCTGGGGAACGCCGGCCCGCTTAATCCGCACACGAAAACCATTGTTCTCAAGCTCAAACTCGCTGATTCCCTGCTCATTCATCAAATCGAGAATCTCACGAATACTCTTGAGGCTTCCCAGCCCTTGCGATTCTTCCTTTTGAATATTTTTCCCTGGCATTCTCTTAACTCCGCCACCGGAGCCTCACTCCTGGCTTTGAGGTAGCGCCGCCCTTTAGGGCGGCACATGCCGGGCTGAAGCTCGGCGCTACTCCACCCACCAGCGGTCTTTGGCCGCGGGCGTAAGGATTTCCACCCCTGCCGGGCCTACCAGCGCCGTATCCTCGATCCGGATGCCGCCAAAGCCTTTGATGTAGATTCCCGGCTCGACGGTCACAACGCTCCGGGCGGGAAGCGGTGTTTTTTCACCCCTGCCGAGCCGGGGCCTTTCGTGAATCTCAACCCCAACGCCGTGGCCCGTGCTATGGGTGAAAAGCTTATCCAGCTTCTTCGCAGCCAGCCAGCGCCGCGCGGCGGAGTCCGCCTCGCCCGCCCTCATGCCGGGGTGAAGCGCGCCAATGGCGGCTTGCTCGGCCTCGAGCACAGCCTGATAAAGGAACCGTACTCGCTTGCCGGGGACGCCCAAATACACGGTGCGCGTCATATCCGCCGCATATCCGCCGAGTATAGCACCAAGGTCAAAGATCACCAACTCTCCGGCCTTGAGCGGCTTCACCGATGGCCGGGCGTGGGGCAGCGCCCCACGCAGGCCGGACGCCACAATGGTCTCAAAGGCCGCCCCATCAGCGCCCTTGCGCCGCATCCGGAAGTAAAGCTCGCTTGCCAGATCGCGTTCCAAAACTCCGGGGCACGCTTGCGGAAGGACTTCTTCGAACGCCTCTGACGTCAGGCGGCACGCCGCCCGGATTTGTTCGATTTCGAGGTCGTCTTTGACCACGCGAAGGTCCTCGATCAGCCCCCCAGCGGCCTTCCACTTCGCGTCCGGCGGCCCCTCATTCCGAAAGCGGTGGAACTCCGCCACGGTGAGATGCGAGTCTTCGAAGCCAATACGGCGAGCGCGCAGTTTTTGCAGCCGGCGGCCAGCGGCATGGAACAACCCCGTGGTCACTTCCTTCACCCCTACTCCATGGGCTTGCTCCGCCGCCTGAATCGTATAGCGGGGATCAACCAGCAGCAGCGCGCCTGATGGCCCGGACACCACCACCCCCGCGCTTCCCCGGAAGCCCGTGAGGTAGAAAACATTAGGTGGATTCGTCACGACGAGAAACGGCAGGCCGCGGGCCTCGAGTTTCTCGCGCAGCAACCGCTGCCGGACCTCAAAAAAACGCGATGCAGCTTGAGCTTTCATGGTGTTGGCGCCCAGGCCCTGAAGTCGTCCCCTGGCAAAAGCACATTTTCTGCCAGTCTGGGACCTCGGCTAATGGCTATAGCATGGGCAATGACAGGCTGGTGGACGCGGAGGGATTCGAACCCTCGACCTCAGCGTTGCGAACGCCGCGCTCTCCCAACTGAGCTACGCGCCCGTCTTTCAAGAAGCCCAAACCACTATAGCAAAAATGAACAGCATCCCGCAAAGACGTAACGCACGCCCCTTGCGCAGGAGGCTGTATGTATATTGGGCCAGAGGCGTGCATCCTCCGGGACGCGGCAAACCGCGTCGCGGTTGAGCCAGCCTTCGTCCCAGGTTGTGGCGCAAGTTCGCTCTTTGACCCTGCTGCCCTTCACTCACCTTGACAGGGCGCCGAGCGCGGCATAACCTGTAAGTGTATGGGGGCGTATCGGTTTCGACGGAAGCTGTAGCGATTGAAAGGCATGCCGGGGGCCACACCACCCGCAATCGGAGTGGAACAATACAACTGCCAACAACACGCAGTTTGCACTCGCTGCCTAATTAGGTGGCGCGTCTGCTTCGTCCGGCCCGCCGGGCGGGGATAGATGCCATTTTCGCGGGCTTGGCCCGGCGCTTCCCGTCTGAAAGCGTCAGGCGAGACTCTTTCGGGCAACCGGAAGGGGATCAGGCTAGCTGGTGGTTCGTTCTCTCCCGCTTCTGAGGACCACTGGCGAAATCAGTTAGCGAGCGGGATACGCATGTAGTCTTTCAGACGCAAAGCTTTTCGGACGGGGGTTCGACTCCCCCCGCCTCCACCAATCATCTCCAATTGCGGAAATTCGGGGCTGTCCTGCCGTCAGGCCCGCGTAAGAAAGATCGGCACGCCCAGTTTGTTGGCGTAGATTGGGCGGTACCGCTCGGTGTTATACATGGTTTCGATATCCACTTTCCGCGGGCCTTGCTTAGGATCGGGGATGGGCACGGTGGCGTAGGCGCCGTGGGAGATGGCTGTCATCAATCCGTGCTCGCCTTTTTCCATGCAGTCGACCGCCATGTTGGCAAAAGTAGAAGCCACGAGCTTATCCACAAAATCCGGGCTGCCGCTGCGCAGATCGTAGGTAAGGTCGCTCACAATCGTCTCTTCGCCGGTGGCCTTTTTCACTTCATCGCTCAGGTCTTCGCCCACATTCGCTTTGTGACGGTGGCCAAAAGCGTCCGCCTCGCCGTATTCGCGCACTTGGTGTCCCTGCCACTCGGCGCCCTCGGAAAGAATGACGAGCGCATAATTGCTCGGGTTGGCCCTCTTATCCACCATGAGAAATTCAATCAGCTTCTTCAGGTCAAATTTGTATTCCGGAATGCAGCAACGGATCGACGTGACGTACGCGGTGTAAAGCGCCGTGTAACCGGCGTCGCGCCCGAAAACCCGGAAGATGCCGATGCGCTCGTGCGACCCCACCGTGGTGCGCTGGCGGTCAATCGCCTCCATGGCGCGCGTGATGGCAGTGGAGAACCCGATGCAATATTCGGTATTTTGCACGTCGTTGTCCATTGTCTTCGGAATGGCGATGACCTTCACGCCTTCCTTATCGAGGCGCGCCGCGTAGCTGAGCGTATCGTCGCCGCCAATCGCAACCAAGTGGTCGAGCTTCAGCGCGGCGACATTTTTCAGCACCTGTGAAGTCACGTCGTAAACCGTCGAAGTCACGCCTCCCTTGGCGCTTTCGGATTTCGGAAAGCTCCCTCCTTCGCAAACCGGAGGCAGCTTTTTCATTTTGGCGGGATTGGTGCGCGAGGTATGTAGATAGGTGCCCCCGGTACGGTCGATGGTCCGCGTGTTTTCGCGGTTCAATGGGAGAATATAACGCCCCCGGCTTGCCGGGTCCTCCAGGTTGACGTGCGTCAACCCCTCCCAGCCGCGCCGGATTCCGATCACTTCGTAACGGTTGGCGCTTCCCCGGTAGACGACCGATTTGATGACGGAATTCAGTCCGGGCACATCCCCTCCCCCGGTAAGAATACCAATGCGTTTTGCGGCCATGAGCGCTCCTATAGCAATCGAATTTAAGTTCTGTTGCTGCCAGTTTAATTGTAATCTGCCGCCATGCGGGACTCCAGACTGAATTATATGAAACGCTGCGCCTCAAAGCTGCGTATTCTCCTTTGTAGCGGCGGCCTCTGGCTCTGCCAACAACTCATTGCAGCAAATTATTAA
>JBOGJY010000460.1:0-18750 GCA_050745325.1 Terriglobia bacterium | reverse complement strand
CGCCTTGATTGAAGGTAAAAAATGAAACGCTGGCGGCGCGCACGCCGGGTTGCGCGCTGACTCGCTGCTCGATCTGCTGATAAAGGTTCGCGAGGCGTGCGTCCTCCTTGTAGCCTACATCAACAGGATCGATCCCAAACAACAGGACGTTCTCCTTGTTGAATCCGGTGTCTACGTTGGCAAGGTTCACCAGCGTGCGCAAAAAGAGTCCGGCGCCGATCAGGAGCACAAGCGAGAGCGCCACCTGAGAAACGATCAACGCCTTGGCGAGCGGGCTGCGGCTGGCGGCGGAGGCCGTGCCTCTCCCGTCCTTAAGCGCCGGCGTCAGATCGACTCGTGTAGCGCGCAGGGCCGGAACGGTTCCGAAGAGGAGCGCGGTGATGAGCGAGACCACAAAGGTGAAAGCGAGCACGCGAGCGTCAGGCGCAACATTCAGCGGCAAGGGTCGCGGGCCAGAGGAGACCATCGACAATAAGGCCCCACTGGCCCACCACGCGAACACAACGCCCAACACGCCGCCAAAGAAGGCCATCAGCAGGCTTTCGGTGAGCATCTGCCGGATCAGCCTCGCCCGACCCGCGCCCACCGCCATGCGCACGGCAATTTCCCGCTGGCGGGTGGTGGCGCGCGCGAGCAAGAGGTTAGCAATGTTGGCGCACGCGATCAACAGCACAAGCCCGACAATAATCATCAGGATTTGCAGAGGCAGCGAAAACTCGAAGCGGAGGTGGGAAAGCCCTCGCCCTGCGGGAGTCAATTGGATGTGGGCGTGGTCGAGCCTTTGCTGTTGGCTCTTAGTAAGGACGGGACCCTTGAAGCCATGCCAAATCTGCCGGGCGAGCAGATTGACATTGGCTTCTGCCTTGATCATGGTAACGCCAGGCTTGATCCGGCCGAGAATGTAGAGGGACTCAAACCATTTGTTGTCCAAGCCATTCCAGCCGGGCGACACTTGTTTTTCCATGGATAGTGGAATCCAGAGATCGGGGGATTCGCCGACTGTCGTGCCGAAGAACTCTGACGGCGTGACGCCGATGATGGTGTAGACCGTCGAACCAAGCGTCACCGTCTTGCCCAGGATTGCCGGGTCGCGCCCAAAGCGCCGTTTCCACCAGGAGTAGCTCACCATCGCGATGGGATGGCCTCCGGCGGGTTCGTCATCAGCCCCGGTAAAGGCGCGGCCCATAATTGGCTTGACGCCCAGCATGGGAAAATACGCGCCGGAAACCAATTGTACGTCCATCGGTTCCAGGTTGGCGCTTCCGCCCACCGCGCCGTGCATCTTCCCAAACATCACGCTCAGCACGGCGCTGACGCTGGAGAATACCTGGCTCTTCTGCTGCATTTCGCGATAAAAAAGATAAGAATAGGCGTCCGTGAAGGCGAAGGCGCTGGTGTCACCAGCCGCTCGTCCTGTGCCGAACAAGACAAGCTGGCTCGGGTTCTGCACCGGCAATTCCCGCAGCATGACGGTATTCATCAGGCTGAAGATAGCCGTATTAGCGCCAATGCCAAGCGCGAGCGAGAGCACGGCGACCGCAGTCAACCCAGGGCTGCGCCGCAATTGGCGAAGTCCGAATCGAACGTCTGCGAAGAAGTTCTCGATGGAACCCCATTGCCACACTTCGCGGCCGCGCTCTTCGAGCAACGTCACGTTGCCAAACTCCCGCCGCGCAGCCAACGCCGCCTCTTTCCGGGACATGCCGCCGGCGGCCAACTCCTCGATCTTTTCCCTGAGGTGTTCCTGAATCTCCTCGGAGAGATCGTTGTAGAGGCGTCGTCGTCGAAACAACTGCGTGATCCAATTCATAACTCACCCGGCGCTAACACGCGCGTAATGCCTTCGAGCATTCGTTCAAATCTCGATACCTCACGGTCCAAATGCTTGGCGCCCGCCGGTGTTACCTTGTAAGTCCGGACGCGGCGGTTGGTGGAAGAGACGCCCCATTCTGCCTTCACCAGTCCTTCCTTCAGCAGACGCTGGAGAGCCGGGTACAGAGACCCCTCTTCAATCTGAAGTAGATCATTCGACGCTCGCTTGATGTGTTGAACCAGGGCGTAGCCGTGCATCGGTTGGCGCTTCAGGGTTCGGAGAATCATCATCTCCAGCGCGCCGGGGAAAAGGTCGCGCTGTTCTTTCGTTTTCGCAGTCATAGAGCCTTTCGTGGCGCGGGTATGCCTATTCCTTAATATGCCTAGACTAAAATAGCTTAGTGGAATTCGGAAGTCAAGCGGCTTTTCGGCAACGGGTTAGTTTGAATTTCGGATTGCCTGCCTGTGAATGCGGCGGCGTAGCCCCGCCGTCCCGGCTTGCCGGCAAGATACCGGGGCGCCCGCGCAGCCCTCCACAAGTCTTTTGCCGCCCTGTAGTGCCTGCCTCAGCCTCGCCCGAGTTCATGCCCGATGGCCGAAAAACGGCTTACCAACCGGAAACCAACCGGAGCGGAACTCAACCTAAGCCGCAATCTCCTTTATTTTGTCCAATATGCCTCATTGTACCGGATCAATCCGGCTATCCCCTTCATATTCAGTCGATTGCAGTGATTTTACCAACATTAGAGTCCGGTTCGTTCCGGTTCGTTCCGGTTTCGATCCTTTGTTTTCAATAGCTTGAAAAAAGTAAAACAATCCTTTTTGGTTTTCAACTCTCTTTGGCCCTGATTTCTGCCTCCCAGTCCCCTGTTTTTGATCCCGCGACCGGGGCACTGGGCGGCCCTTTCGTCGTGAGACGAGGGACGAGAGTCAAGGGACGAGGGTCGAGAGGCGAGTCCGGGACCCTTGCTTTTTCCCTTATCCCTTGACTCTTGCCCCCGTTTTTCTATTCTACCCCCCGGCTCTGATCCTTTGGAGACGAATGAGACAAATGAGACGGTTTATTTTCAAGACAAGGGATTTGCTGTAGCGGCGGGCGAGGATCGAGTGCTTGATGACAACACGAGTTCGCGTCACAAATTCCGCCAAGGATGCGATTGCGGCAGCGCAGCAGGAACTCGTTGTGGATCGCTCCACCCTCGCGCGCGACGAAGATCTGGTGAATTATTCACGCATCACCGCCCCGTTCGATGGCGTCGTTACTCAGCTTAACGCTTACACGGGATCGCTCCTTCCCGCGGGTACTTCAGGCAGTATGAACGACCTGCCACTTTGCCATCTCTCCCAGAACAACCTGCTGCGCCTGATCATCCCCGTGCCGTCTCGCATTGTGCTAGGAATACACATCGGTGAGGTGGTCAGCGTCCGGGTGAATTCTCTGAACAAAGTTTTTCAGGGAAAAGTGGCGCGCTTCTCGGACCAGATCGATCTCCAGACCCGCACCATGCGCACCGAAGTGCAAGTGCCGAACCGGAACTACGAACTCGTGCCTGGCATGTACGCCTACGTTCAACTTCCGGTCAAGAGCGCGAAGAATGCTCTGACGTTACCTCTCCAAGCGGTGGAAATGACAGGAAGCGACCAGGGAACTATTCTGGCGGTCAACAGCCAGAATCAAATCGTTCAACACCAGGTGCAATTGGGGCTTGAGACCGCCGGAGAAGTTCAAATTGTCTCGGGGGTGCACGAAGGCGAGAAGGCGGTGTTCGGAGAGTTGAGCCGATTCCATCCCGGTGAAAAGGTTACGCCAGAGACGGCGAATCTAGCTTCATTGGGAGGAACGGAATAATGGCAAAGTTTTCGCTCCGTCACCCATACCTCATCATTGTCATCTGCCTGATCGTCTGCACCATGTGACCAGCGCGGTGAGGATGCCGGTGGATTTGTTTCCTCCCATTGACATTCCGGTCGTCACCTGCGCCACCTTTTACAGCGGTATGCCTCCGGTCCAGGTCGAGGCCCAGATCACCAATACCTTCGAGCGTTTTTTTACCCTGGGCAGCAACATCGACCATATCGAATCCCGCTCGCTTCCCGGCGTGAGCTTGATCAAAGTGTTTTTTACTCCTGGAAGCGATGCAAACGCAGATGTGACGCAAATCTCGAACCTGGCGATGGCGGACTTGCGGCGGCTGCCCCATGGCACGCTGCCGCCGGTGGTGCTAAAGACTTCGGCATCTTTTCTGCCGGTTTGCCTGCTGGCGGTGAAGGGCAAAGGGCTGAGTGAGACGCAGCTTCGAGACTATCTGCAATACGAGATCCGCGACCAGATTGCGGGCGTTCACGGGGCGACGGTGCCGCCGCCTTTCGGCGGCAAGTACCGCATGGAGATGCCCTGCTGCAATATCAGGTTGGACTTCTGCGGTAATCATCACCGGTCAGACCTTGACGCAGAAGCATAGGGTGATGACCTGCTTCTGTGATTACTCAGACGGAGAGCGCCGGCATATTCAAGAACCCGAGCACGACGCGACTCAACCTGACTGATACCCACGGTAATGCCGTCAACCAACCCATCTGCGAGCCATCCCGCGATACATCGGAATCACCTATCACATCATCGGAATTCACGCACCGACGATTGGGAAGCTTTTGCCAACGTCCTGCCGCCGGAACGTTATATCATCGGCGAGGCGCATACGATCATGATCGAACAGGACAACAGCAACACAGGGCTTCGAGTCAGAAAGCAATGCTTACTTCGACTCCCTTCACGGAATTCGGAAAATTGATCTTCAAAGTCCCTTCCTCGATCGGGAATGGAAGCCCGGATAGCTGCTTTCCATCGATACCGATCGATCGGGGGGCGCTGGGGACGGCAACCCGAATTATAGCCTTGGTCCCTGCAATACCGTCGGCACGGAAGCGCAGTGTATGGCCCGTGGCAAGCTCATTGCTGATGCGGCAGGCGGCCGCTAGTACCCGCGGGCCACGCGTCTGAAAGGCATCGAGGTCAAGCAACAATACCCGTTGCCCAGGCGTCAACAAAACTTTCTTCAGGATGGGCAGGTTGGAGTCGAAGAGATTGATAAACCTTCCCACCAAAGGAGGTTGGGGCGCTCCGGAGTCCGCCTCCTCCAGCGCACCAATGATGACAAATGGACCTCGCCGCAGAATGAGCGTTCGGGATTCCCTCCAGGAAAGGCCTGCAGCATGAACCACGGCCTGAGCCATCGCCGCCACTTGGCGCGAGCCCTCTTTCTTGTAGCTCAACGCCGCCGGAGAAAGCGCTTCCCAAAGGACTGCACCACGGCCGACCCGGTGCATCCCTGTTGCGCGACCGCTCAAACCCAAAACTTCAAAGAGATGGAGCCGAGGCGTGGAAAAGGCGAAAGGCTCGGTATTCCACCATTCTCGCACGGGGTTATACGGATCCTGGTCGTCATCAACAATGAGTAAAGATCCGCCAGCCCTTACCCATTTTGCCAGGGCGTGATGAAAACTGGCTGAGGGCGGCTTTTGACCTTCATACGTCAGCAAAAGCACACGGAAGGAATTCAGGAACCCGTCTCCTGCCGCGTATTCGATTTGCACGGGCTGTATCGGCAGACCTCTCATCAAGAGGGGCAGGGCCAAGCCGTAAAATGACCCCAAGTTGGGATCGGACGCGTGGCCGCCACCTCGCTGGAACATCATCGTATCGGAGATAAGGACGCCGACGCCTTGAGTGCCGCAACGCTCCCACCGAACAGCTTGTGACGGCTGTTTCATCTCCCTCAAAGCGCCAATGACAACCTGAAGCTCCGAAGCATAATCCGGAGGTATTAGGGTCTTCTCTACAGCTTGTGTGGCCAACCGCCCCACTGGAGCGTTGGCGGGATACCCATTTCCGGTTTCCAGGGATGAGGCCACATCATTGCCCCCTTGTGTCTCCGGAATTTCTCGGACGGGATATTGGTGACCGAACACGCGCTCCGGCCAGGGCATCACCTCGTAACGCCAAGCGTCCGCATGGAGGAGCGATGCCGTCATGGTGCATTCCCAATTGTTCCGGTAATCCTCCCAGGAATGATGTGGATTGTCCTCGACCGGATCATTCAGCAGCCAGATGGGTCTGCCTGAAATCCTCGAAAGGTTGAGCATGGCGCCGTATTCCAGAAACGCAGTCTCGAACGTGCGTTCCATCCTCTTGCCTTCGCAGACATTCGGTGTTCGCGACGTCCCTGTCCAGACCTGGGCGATATAGCCGTCGCAGTCCACCTGCTCCAGGGAAGACTCCGGGCTCACGATCCGCCACTGGCTGTAATTCGGAAGTGAATGGCTGGCGACGTAACAGGCGACGTGGCGCCCTTTCTCTCTCGCATAGCCGTGAACAAAATCGAAGGCTTCTGAAAGAGCTCGACGGTACAGGTAGTACTTGAGCTTCGAGGCTCGATACTGAGCGTCTGGAGAGGAATCCGGCGGTCGCCACTCCTCGCCGTAATAAGCCTGCCACTCCCGCTTAAATGCCCCGGAGTACCCGGAGCGCACCCAAAACTCCGGTTCTTCCAAACAGATCGCTTCGGCGCCTGCATTGATAGCACTCTTGAGGCCGGCCGTTATGAAACGCACATACGGCTTAGTCGGGACCATGTAGTAGATGGCGCCGCCACGCCCCGAACCGTGGCGAACCTTTTCGTCAAAGCGGTCCGTCTGGGCTTCGTCTTGATGGTTTTCGCCATCGAACTTGCCGTCGAGGTAGTTCTCGTACCGCCCCCACGCGATCCCGGTCATGACATCGGTCTGATAGCCGTGGGACCGCCAGGAAGCGACGCGATCGGGCAACGTGTCCCCAATCCCGTAAACAAGCACTGTGCCGGCATTCAGGTTGATCCTTGGCGACCAGAACGCCGACGTCTGGAAGGACAGGGATCCCTCAAATCGCGCAGAATGCCCCTTCGCAACCCCTGGGCTTCCCTCTTGAGCGAGGCACGTAGCCGGAACTGCCAAGACAAATACTTTTAGGAGGAACCTTCTAGAATAATTCATAGGGCGACCTCATCAGAAAGGCAATTCTCACCCTGAGAAACGCTGGCCGGAAGCTGCCATTTCGAAGTCCAGAGACGATTCAAAATCGGGGCTTGATCCCAGGGCCTCTTCTGTCGGACATTTCAGCGCGCTCCCTCAAGCTGAGCGCCATTCAGCAGCGAACCTTGCGCCCTAATGGCTGCCTCATATTGCTGCTGCTTGAGTTGCGTCGTGCGTTCCGCCATTTCGCGAGCCTTCACGGTTTCGCCATGTTTGGCGTAGATTCTGGCCAGCTCGTAATAAGCGTTTGCATCTTGCGGAGCCAACAGGATTGTCCGCTCAAATTCGTTTTGTGCTGCATTCAAGCGATTGGATTCCAGATAGGCCTTGCCCAATTGGAAATGCGCCTCCGGGACTGCAGGGTTCAAAGCTGCCGCGTCCCTGAGGATCTGCGTAGCTTTGCCGTTTTGTCCTAAACGCAGGAGCGCCTGGCCGTAGAAATATTGCAGTATAAACCGATTCGGCAGTTTTCGCCGCGCCGCAGCCAGCACTTCCGCTGCCTGCTCATTCTGTTGTCGTCGCAAGTAAGTCTGGGCCAGAGCCACGTATCCAAGTGGGATATCGGGATGAATTTGAATCGCCTTTTGAAAGGATTTGCGGGCCTCGTCATACCTTTCAAGCATCATCTGAACCGACCCCAGGCGTATCTCCAAGGCGTAGGAGTCCGGAACGAGTTTCAATCCATCCGCGATGAAGCGTTCCGATTCGTCGTAGCGGCCCGCGCCCATTAACAGGCGTGTATATTCGAGATAGCCGTTCGGGTTCGCCGGGTTTGCCCGCATTGCGCCTTCGTAGGCTTCGAGCGCCCTCGCAGGTTTTCCCTCGGCTTCATACGCAATTCCCAGCAGGCTCAGGATGTTGGCGTCGTCCGAGTGCGCTGCCGCTAAGGGTTCAAGCAGCGACACGGCTTCCGCCGGCTGTTTAATCCTGAGCAGGCCGACCGCGAGGTTATACCTATTGGTCCACGATTTTGGGTCCGATTCAACCATTCGGCGAAATAGCTCGACGGCTGGTGGATAGAGTTGCCTTTCGAAGAGCAACAGCGCCAGTTGATATTGCTGGGGAAGTGAGAGAGCGGCCTGCCGTTCCAAAGTGTCAATCAACGGCACAGCGGCCTTCGCCTGGTTTAATCGCAGGCACGCGGCGGCCATTTCAAAAGACGCTTGAGGATCGTTCTGAAGAAGCTGTTGCGATGGCGCCAGTTGCTGAACTGCCTCTTGGTCCTGACTGGTTGTAAGGTAGAGCAACGCAAGGTAGTAATGAGCGAACGGGTCGCCAGGATTCAACGCGGTTGCAATTTTTAGCTGTTCTTCGGCGGCCGGATAGCGCTTTTCGGCGAGGTAATTGAAACCCAGATTTTTATGCGCTTCTTCAACTTTCGGGGCGACCTGGATCGCCTTCTTATAGTGCTGGTTTGCAACTTGCAAATGACCGAGCTTGGTATCAATGATACCGAGGATGTTCTCGATGGCGGCATTCTGCGGATTTGCGCGCTCGGCCTGCTCGAACTCCGGCAGCGCTGCGGCGTACTGTCCTTGGCGAAGCAGTTCCAGCCCTTTCTGAAGATGTACGCTCTGCGCCCATGCGTGGCATGGCGCCAGGAAAAACAAAGCGGCGAAGAGCCTGCTGGGCCAGCATTGGAGAGTCTCACACAAAGATCGCCGTCCACCACCAGGCTGGGGGGAAGTTTGCCCATTCGGAGTGAGATGCAGCCAGGCTCTCATGGCTTTGAGTCCGCAGTGTCCTCGGTCTTCATTTCGGCGTGGCGTTCCGATGTGGTCTGGATTAAGCGCGCCTCCTCCATTTCAGCCTTGGCTTCCTTGAGGCGTCCCGAAGCTCGATAAACAGCGCCGAGGAGGTAGTGGACTGAGCCGTCATGGTCGATCGGAAGAGCCTGCTTCAGCTCCTGTTCAGCTCGGGCAAAGTCTTTCTGCTGATAATAGGCAATGCCCAGTTGCTTGTGCACGAGCAGCATATCAGGCTGTAATTGAATCGCCCTAGTGAGGTATGGCATAGCTCTCGCGGATTCGTGCTTCTTAACCAAAACGGTTCCCATTTCTGCGTAGGGGCGCGCGTCGTATGGATTGATCTTGATCTCGGCTTCGAATTCCGCCAGCGCCGGGTCAAGCTGGCCCTCTCTCCACAACACTTCGCCAATTGCCAGATGAAGGCCGGGTAGCGCCGGGCGCATTCCCTCGGTCGTTTTGTATTCAGCGAGAGCTTTATCGTTCTGCCACCGGTCCTCGTAAATCCTGCCCAAGAGCTGATGGACACGGTAGGAGTTGGGATCAACCTGGAACATGCGTGAGAGGACGGCGAGCGACAGACGTTGGTAAGTCTTGGCAAGAAGATAGCGCGCTTCCGCGCTCTTAGGATTCATGGCAAGGAAAGCGACGAGTTTCTCTTCTGCCGCCCCGTAATCCTTCCGGTCAAAGTCGGTCAATGCTTGCGTGTAGGGATTGGAACGCGGCTTGCCGGGAACGGCTGCCTCAGAATCCTTCCACTTTTGGGGGTAGGCGACCTTCCGAAGCAGTTGCACATATTTTGTTGGGAGTTTCTCAAGCTGCCGCTCGGCGGACTTCTGGTACGCTTCGCCCAAGGAGTACAGAGTGTCGACGTCCGTTGGGAAAAGCCGCGCCGCCTTGCGCAGTTGCCGGAGAGCCGCTGCCCTTTGTCCCGAATTCCATAAGGCCGTGCCGAGCCACAATTGGGCCTGCCTGTTCGTGGTTTCCACTTCTGCTGCACGTGTCAGGTATTGGACGGCATCCCTCGATCGGTGCAGCTTTACATAGTCCATCCCCAAAAAGAGATCTGTACCTCGCAGTCCGGGTTTCAAGGCTGCCGCCCTGGCAAGAGCCGCAGAAGATTCTTTGAACTTCGATTGCAGATAATAGACGAGACCGAGGTTGGCGTAAGCTTCCGCCAGCCGAGGCTGAAGTTGAAGCACAACTTGATACTCTCTCACGGCCACATCTAACCGGCCTGAGTTCTGCGCCTGAAGAGCTGCACGAAAATGCTCTTGTACTCCCAGATCAGGGGCGTGCGCCTGAAGCAGGGCGCCACCCGCTGAAGTTGACAGGCAGATTGCCATTCCAAGGGCGAATAAGAAGCGGAGACCAGAAGATTTCATCCGGCTTTCATCCTATACGTGCGCGCTTCGCAATGGTAGGGTCTTCTTGCCATTGCAATCTGGTGAGGGTTTGGCGAAGCAGCTTGAAGAAGAAGTCAGCGCGCACCGCTTCATATTGCGAGCCCAACGAGGTACAAGGTGTCGCAGAGCGACAGAAGCAACCGCTAAAATGACAGGCGCAAGCTCATCTGCATGGTGCGATTGCCTCCGGCGTTAGTAAACTGCCCGAAATTGGGGTCGGTTACGGTGTTATCGAGACCTCCGAATGCGTGCCGGTTGAACGCGTTGAACATCTCCAGCCGCAGGATGGCGTTGAATCTCTCGGTCATGTTGAATTTCTTTTCAATGGAGATGTCCTCGTCCAAACCTGCGGGCAAGCGGATGTTCGAAACCCGCGAAGCATTTCCCAAGGTGAAGTTGGCCGGCTCCGCGAACGCGGCGCGATTGAAATCTTCCACACCGATTCCGGCAGGACCTTGGTTCGAAAGATACTCAGGCACGCCAGGAACGACGTTTACGCGGCAGGATGGCGGATTTCCACCCAAGGATGGAACGAGGAGGCCACTGGTATAGCTATTGGAGCATCGGATCGAAATTGGCGTGCCCGATTCATACGTTTGGACCGCACCAACCGTCCATCCGCCCACCACGGCATTCGCCAGCCTGTTACTCGAAGAGAGAAATCGTCTGCCTGTTCCGACCGGCAGTTCGTAGGTGTAAGCCAGCACAAAGGACTGTGGGACGTCCTGGGCGCTCAGAGCTTTGTCAGCCGCTTGATTGTAAGTGTTTTGAGTACCCGCCTGATCCGCGTTGTTCCAGCCTCCCTCCGGCGGATAGGCGCCATCAGAATTGGTGAGCGTCTTTTGCCAGGAGTAGCTGGCGAGGAACGTTAAGCCAGCCGAGAACCGTTTCTGCAGTTGGACCTGAAAACCATCGTAATCATAGTAACCAATGGGGTTAGCGTTGAGGTCATTATCCAAGAGCATGTCCGTGTACTGGGGAAAAGGTCGCAATGCCTGTGCAACTGTGGCTTGACCGCCCCAATCGGTGAGGAAATTCGGGTAGGGTATCGCGACCGTGGGCTTACCCGCGCAGGCGGGGTTTGTCGCTTGCTGAGTGATGAGCACATTCAGACATCCTCCGTAGGACAAATACTTCGGATTCACTTGGTTGGGAGCAGCGTCCTCCGCGTCCAGGTGATACCCGTGAGAGCCCACATACCCTACGTCCAAGAGAAGGTTCTTGCCTAATTGCCGCTGGACATCGAGAGTCCAGTTATGGATCATGCCAGGTATAGCCGTGTTCGTAAGCAAATAGAGCGGCGACCCGCCTTTGGAGCCGTTGGTGAGAGTCGGATTGATGAAAGGCGGCAGCGCGCACGGATAGCCGGTCATCTGGCCCGGAATAAGGACCGGCTGCGTACTCGAACCCGACGTAAGCTGGCATGAATTGGAAAAGCCAGCGCTGTCGACCTCGGCAAACCCACTGACGATCATCGGCGAGTAATAGATGCCGTAGCCCGCGCGAATTACCGTGTTCGGAGTCAGAAGGTACGCTAGTCCCACGCGCGGCGCGATGGACTTGTAGTAAGTGCTCTCAGGGGTGCTTAGGCCTGTTCTGCCGGGGCCTGATCCTGCAAATACCATCGCCCCTGGAAGGCCTCCGGCGCCGGGGTTTGCCAGGGTGGGATTCATCCAGGAGAGCCGGTCGTGTGATTCCGTGATGGGCGTGGGAATCTCGTAGCGGAGACCGAGGTTCAGCGTGAGCTTGCTGGTTGCCTTGAAGTCATCCTGGGCAAAGACCGCATAATACCGGGTTCTCAGGCCGATGTCCTCAGGAGTTGGAACCCATGCCGTGCCCGCTGCTCCAAGGAAGAGGCTGGCGAAGCCGAAGCCGGAATTTGGATCGAAATTCGGATCGCCCAGATTGGAAGTCTGGCTCTGGCCAAACAGGAATCGCCCCGAAGTATACGCAAGCTGGTTTGAGTTGAACTCCATCCGGCGGACGTCAACGCCGAACATCATGCTGTGCCGTCCCTTCATCCAGGTTAAGTTGTCATCGATCTCGTATCCGTTATCGATGAAGTAGGAATCGGCGCTGTCAGGCGTCCCGAGGACGCCGTTGCTCGGGAGAAGCGACGGAAGCTGAACTCCCGTAACTCCTTTCAATCCGACTTGAGCCGCCAAGTTCTTGCCCAGTGTGGGGATCAGGTTCTGTTCGAGCCGGTCTGTGCGGGAGAATCCAAAATTAGCGTAGTTCAACAGTGTCGGGCTAAAGCTGTAATTGTAATTGAGGCGCCCGTAATCGGTATACTGGGTCGGATTCTTGGTTGTATAGATGTCTCCCAAGCTCCGAGTCGCCAGTTTTGGCACGTCGTCGTAACTCCAGCTTCCCGAGATATTTTGCTTCGGAGTAATATATTCATCGACCTTCAGTGACCACAGATTCACCTGGGTATTGGTGACATCGTTGGAAAGGAAGTTATTGTAAACGTTGCCGTTTTGCGGTTTCGGCATGTAGGCGAATTCTTTCTCAACGACGGGATCAATCCGGTTCATGGGGATGATGTTGCCGGCAAACGGCTGGCACGGGCCGGGGTTGCAAGTTGTATAGTCGTAGAGTTGATGGGCGGGATACTTTACACCCAGGGAAGTGGTAGGGGTCAGCAGGTTGGAAAAATCGCCATTTTCCCAGGCTGCATCCGGCACGGTCACATTGCTGAAGCCGCCTTGTTTGAATCGATAGAGCTCCGCGTTGAACATGAAAAAGGTCTTGTTTCTGCCGTCGTAGACCTTGGGCAGCCACACCGGACCTCCTATATTAAAGCCGTAGTCGTTCTGGTTGTCCGGCCCTTTCTGGACGCCCCGATAATTGTTGTACCAACCATTCGCGTCAAAGATCGAGTTGCGGATATAGTCGTACGCCGTGCCGTGGAGTTGGTTTGTGCCCGACTTAAGCACGAGATTCACAATGCCCCCGGTGGCCCGTCCGTATTGGGCCGGAAAAGAACCCGTGATCACCTTAAATTCCCCCACAGCGTCCGCTCCGACGCCGTATTGCATCTGTAAATTGGGATGAGTCAGCGAAGTGCTAGCCCCATCAACCAGGACGTCGGTCCCTCCTTCTTGTCCGCCGTTAATCTTGTAGGAAAGTTGGCTGCTCGGATTATCGGGGATGCTGCCTGAGAATCCCGGGGTCAGCTCGACGAACTGTATGGGGTCGCGGACTTGGCCAGATACTTGAAGGGGTAATTGGGCTATAAAATTCGCTTGAACCGTTGTTCCGACCTCCGAGCTCGTTGCCTGAAGCAACGGCGCGTTCGCATGGACTTCTACCGACTGCGAGGTTTTCCCGACTTGCAGCACGACATCGGCAGTGGTCGTGCTGCCTACGGTGACAGTAATTCCGGATTGAACGAACTGCCTGAAGCCGGATGCGCTGACCGCGAGATCATAGTTTCCGGGCGGCAGATTGGGCAACGTATACAAGCCGGCATTCGTGGTTACGCTCGTCCACACCGCTTTAGTCGCCTCGTTGGTGACGGTCACGGTAGCATTGGGAACGATAGCCCCACTCTGATCTTTCACGCTGCCCGCCAGTGCGGCAGTCGCCTGGCAGCGCGCCGATACAGGCAAAAGCAAGAGTAGCATTCCGACAGCCAGCGCGATCAAACCTGAATACTTCGGTACTGTTGACATTACACTTTCCTCCCGGTCAGGGCTGCCTGAAACCTGCAGGTTGGCTCGCTTCGTTCCAATCGGACTTGGCCCTTGTTCAACATGCTCGCTTCATCAACATGAGGGCCGCTGCTGGTAACGCATTAGAACCTCTCTTTGTAGCGCCCGTCCATGACAGGACTCATATATTTTTTCGCGAACTCTAACGCAGTACTGGGAAACCGAATAATTCGTCTCCGTGAAGTGGGCGATGGAAATTGTGTACCTTAGTACTTATTTGGTGCAAGCCACTCGGAGTAACTTTTTCCTGTTAGGCGACACGCGAGGACATGGGTCATGGGTTTTCCGTATCTTATTGACAATAAAACTTAACTTCGCTATCCAGATTACCCAAAGTCCTTCGTCGCGCCGGGTAAAGTTACGTAATGCGACGGTAACATGGCTCGTTGGAGAGTCATTATTTAGCTTCTTGAAAATACCGGGTCTCTGAACTACAATACGCCCCTATCGTGTGGTTAACATGGAAACCAACGCAGGCGAGACCTATCGGCCGCAGGATGAAAGGTTGCTGGCCCTCCAACGCCTGTTGGAGAGCCGTACCCTCTCGAACTCAGAAGCAATCCGTCGCGTTTTAAAGTACATTGTCGAAGTGTCCGTTTCCGGACACTCCAAGGACATAAAAGAGTATACAATCGCGACCGAAGCCCTCAAATGTCCGGAAGATTTTGACCCTAAAGCGGATAATAAAGTCCGCGTGCAGATGCAGCGGCTGCGCAAGAAGCTGGAGGAATATTACAGCGGAGAAGGAGCGCATGACCCGCTCCGAATTCTCATCCCGATCGGTCACTATATGCCGCTGTTCGAACCGTGCTTTTCGAGGGAAAATGCCAGCAAGGACAGCGATAAAGCGTCTCTTCCAGTGGCCACACCTGCCTTTCTACGGAACAACGTTACCTCTTTTCTGCGTGGCCTGAAGGGCTTCATTCTGATTTTGGTGATCTCGATTGTCGCTCTTGGGTTGAGCGTTTTTCGACGGCCCGTGGCTCGCGCGCGGTCAACTGCGGGGAAGACAGCATTGCCAGCCTCTCTGGCGTGTCTATGGAGCCCCTTTGTTTCGAATCCCAAGCCTCCCCTGATCATTTACAGCAACGCCTTTTTTTTGATGAGCAAACAAGGCGACCTTTACCGTTACTTTGCGGCTGCCGCTCACTCTCTCCCGCTTGGGGCCAAGGTTCCGAGTCTGGCGGGCTTGGAGCGGACCGGGCCTATGCCGAGCGGCGTCGGGCCACTTTACTATTTCGACGCCTATACCGGCACCGGAGAGGTGGTGGCGGCGGCTAGGATCGGTCAACTGCTATCACAGGAAGATGAGAATTTCGACATCGAACGGGACGGAGTAGTTTCCTACGAGGACATCCGCGGCTCCAATGTAATCTTCCTCGGAGCAAGCCTGGAAGATTCCATCCTTCGCACATTGCCCATAAGGGCGGATCTTGTTTTCGAGGAAGCATCGCAGTCAGAGTTTGTTGGAAGCTTGGAAATTCGAGACCGCCATCCAGGACCGGGCCAACCCTCAATCTATAGATTGCAGCGGGACCAGAAGACCCAGGCGCTCGACGGAGAATATGCGCTGATTAGCCTGTTGCCAGGAGTTATGCCTGGCCACTATATCGTGGTGCTTGCGGGCATTTCAACCATCGGAACCGAAGCTGCTGCAGAGTTCGCAACGTCGAAAGATTGCATGGGAACAATCGCCAGGGTCATAGGCAGTCCTCCGGGCAAGGCCCAAGCACCACCCTATTTTCAAGTACTGCTCCACGTGCAGATCCGCGACGGCGAGGGCGCCAAAACGAGTTGTTTGTTGGTGCGAAAGCTGCCATTCCAGCCACAAGCCGCTCTCAGCCTACGCCAGGATGCCGCCGCTCCGAATTAGGCCCTTCAGATGGCGGAAGGCGCCACGGACGGAAAACGCGAGATTCCCGCTCAACCCTGCGTAGTCGAAAACCCCTGCGCGCCTGGAAATTTCAGACGCTCAGGCCCCTGAGATGACCCATCATTCGTGCCTCAGCGCCACCATGGGTTCCACCCGGGTCGCGCGGAGCGATGGAATGTAGCAGGCCAGGGTGGCGACCAGGAGCAGGCCGAGAGAAACCAAACCGTAGGTCAAGGGATCGGCGGCCTTCACCCCATAGAGTAGGGCCGACATCAGCCGCATGAGCGCCAGCGCGGCGCCGAGCCCGCACGCGATGCCCACGGCCGTAAGCGTGAGCGCGTGGCCCAGGAATAGCCCCATCACTTGCTGCGGCTGCGCGCCGAGC
This sequence comes from Terriglobia bacterium, assembly GCA_050745325.1. GTDB lineage: Bacteria > Acidobacteriota > Terriglobia > UBA7540 > UBA7540 > RH2-MAG17b. The sequence continues at coordinate 2,746 of JBOGJY010000460.1, read as the reverse complement.
GCCATGCGAATTCCGACTTCCCTCGTGCGCTGCGCCACCGAATAGGAAATCACTCCGTAAAGGCCCACTACCGCCAGCAGCAGCGCCATGGCGCCAGCCGTCGCCAGCATGACCAACGTGAATGATTTGCGGGAGAGCGATTGCTGATAGAAATAATCAAGCCGGTGTACATCCCACAGTGGCAGAGCCGGCTCGAGGGAGTGCACCGCCCGCCGGAGCTCGCCCGTAAAAGCCTGTGATCCCGCAAGCGGCGACCGCACCGCGAACGCCACGTAGCGTCGGGCAACAAGGCCTTGCTCGATTTCGAAGTGGCTCTGCAGCAGCGGCCAATAGACGGCGCTGGTCGGCGGCTGATCGACGCCATCGTCATACACATTGCCCACGACTCCGATCACCTCGTGCCAGTCATCCGTCGTGCTCACGCGAATCTGCTTGCCCAGCGCCCCGGCCGGACTGCCCCAATTTTCCCGCGCCATGTTCTCCGAAACGATCGCGACGGGCAGGCGATTGAAATCGTCGCTCCAGCTAAAATCGCGGCCTGCGATGAGAGGGGTTCCGATCGAGTGAAAATAGCCGGGAGAAACAAACTTGAACCGGCGCAGGCGCGGCAGCTCGCCTTCGCGGTAGGTGTGATCCCTGGCGAATACCGGATCATTCCAGTGATTCCCCGCCATAGGGATGCTAGTGGAGATGCCCGCTGAGGCGACCCCCGGCACGGCTTCGATGCTTCGCAGCAGGCTCGCCTCCACGCGCACGACCTGGTCGGGCGACTTCACCATGCTTTCGGAAATGTAAACCCGGAAAGTTTCGAGCGTGGAGGGCGAGGAAAAGCCGGCATGAATGCGCGTCAGAGCACGAAACGTGCGGATCATAAGACCCGAGCTGATGAGCAGAACGATGGCGAGCGCCACCTGAACCACCACCAACGCGCTGCGCGCGCGATGGCGTTCCCTTCCGGCGCTCTGGGAGCGGCCACCCTCGCGCAGGCCGGACCCCAGGCGCGCACCGGCATATTTGAAAACCGGGACTACGCCAAAGAGCAGGCTCGAGGCGACGGCGATGCCCAGGGTGAAGAGCAGCACCGTGCCGTCGATCCCGATTTCATTGAGGCGCGGCAGGCCCACGGGCGCGGCTGCGATGAGCGCGCGCAGAGCGGCATAGGCTAAAGCCAAGCCCAGCGCGCTGCCAAGCAAAGCCAGAACGAGGCTCTCAAAGAGGAGTTCGGCGGCGATCCGGCGGGGCGTCGCGCCGAGCGCCGCGCGGATGGCCAGTTCCTGCCGGCGGCCTTCCGCCCTCACCAGTAGCAGATTGGCGACGTTTGCGCAGGCGATAAGCAGCACCAGACCAATCCCGCCCATGATGACCCACAGCACGCTGCCCACATCGCCCACCACGTCTTGCTTCAGCGGATGGACTTTGGGACCGAGCCGGGCTTCTTCAAACAGCTTTGTGGTAAACCCATGAGGCGGAGGGAAGCTCCTGAGCACGATGGGCAACATGCGCGCAACATCCGCATTGGCTTGGGCGATGGTCGCGCCCGGCTTAAGCCGCGCCAGCGCATCGTAACTGAAATTTCCGAGGTTAGTCTTTGACCGGTCGAACCGGAAGGGCAGGAGTAACAAAGGATCAGATTCGTCGAGGAAGCGGAACTTGCGGGGCAAGACACCGATAACGATCGTGGGCTTACTGTTCACAATGATCGTTTTGCCGATTGCCGCCGGGCTGCCGCCGAAGCTTCGCTGCCAATTCCCGTAGGAGAGCATCGCCGTCGCGGGACCGCTGGGCGTATCCTCGCTGCGCGTGAATGAGCGGCCGAGAGCGGGAGTGACGCCCAGCAAGGGAAGCACACCGTCCGTAACGTCTAGCGCCCGTACGCGCTTCGGCTCAGCGCGGCCGTTCTGCACGGTCACGGTGTCGCCGTCGTAGAGGCCAATATCCTGAAAGGCGCGGCTCTGCTCGCGGAAGATGAAATAGTCCGAAGGCGAAAGCTCATTCTGCTTCAGATGAACGCCCGGAGCTGTGAGCCACACGCCTACCAACTGGTCAGGGCGCGGATAAGGGAGCGGCTTGAGCAGCACGCCGTTAACTACGCTGAAGATCGCCGTCGTGGCTCCCACGCCCAGCGCAATGGTCAGCAGGGATATCGCCGTGAATCCCGGGGTTCTTCCCAGCCGCCGCATGACCAGCCTGAGTTGCCGCATCGATGCCTCCGCGTGGAGAATGTGAGCGCGTACACTCCGGTATATACGGCGCCCGGCCGATTATGTTCCAGGGAAACTGAGGGGGGACACTCGAAATCGTATCAAGCAGCGGTTGCGCGGCAAGCGCGTGATAGAGCAGGTAATCCGAGGGGCAAAGCCTGAGGGCCGCTGAAGCGCGTCTGAGCGTGTGGAAGCGGAAGCGTGAGGATCAGCCCCGCTGGTCATCAACGCTTGAAATTGGCTTTGACGGCTGCAAGCGGAAGGAGAAATTGCGCCATCGCTGGCTGCCGGAAAAGCAGTCAAAATGAGGACAGCGGAAGCAAGCACAGCGATGAGGCATGATCGATTGCTTCCAGATGATCGATGGGTAAGGCCGGAAAGGCCCAGACCCGTATTTGCAATTTTCCCCTCACGACCCGCTGCTTGCCGTTTAGACCGTCTGCATCTCCATCCGGCAAAAATGGCTGTACTCGATTGTTCCCGAATTTATTGAAGATTACATATTAGAATGACCGCTTTCTCTGTAGCGGCGGCCTCTGGCCGCC
>JBOGJY010000459.1:0-6238 GCA_050745325.1 Terriglobia bacterium | reverse complement strand
AGAGAAAGTTGTCACTATAATATGTAATCCTCAATAATTATACCGCACAGGATTGTGAGGATTTCGGCGCGACGCCGTAATTCGAAACATGCAGAACGCAACCAGAACTATCCTCGATGAAATCGTTGCTGCGCGCGCCAGGCGTGTGAGGCAGGCGCGCGCGCGCGTTCCGCTCGAGGCGCTAGCGCGCGCAGCCGAGGCACGCACTGATTTCCGTAGCTTTAGTAATAGCCTTTCAGCGGGCGGCATTCGTGTGATTGCCGAAATGAAAAAAGCTTCTCCTTCGGCCGGCCTGCTTCGGGACGAATACGCGCCCGGCGCGCTGGCGCGGGATTATGAGGCTTCGGGCGCGACGGCGCTTTCAGTTCTGACCGAAGAGGATTACTTTCAAGGCTCGCTCGATCACCTTCGTGAAGCGCGCACGGCCGCGCGGTTGCCGGTGCTCCGCAAAGACTTCATCATTCATTCTTACCAGGTGTATGAATCCGCCGCGCGCGGCGCAGACGCGCTCCTTCTAATTGTGGCTGCCCTCGCCAACGAACTTTTACGCGAGCTCATCGAACTCAGCCAGCGGCTGAAAGTGGCGGCGCTGATTGAGGTCCACACCGAGAATGAATTGCGCCGCGCGCTCGATGCGGGGGCCGAAATCATCGGAGTGAACAATCGTGACCTGAAAACGCTTGAGGTAAAGTTAGAGACTTCGCTGCGGCTGCGCGAGAAGATTCCCTCCAGGTGTTTAACAGTGACAGAGAGCGGCATCAAGACCGCGGCGGACTTAAAAAGGTTGAGCGCGGCGGGCTTCCACGCTGCGCTCATCGGTGAGTGGTTTATGCGCTCAGGTGATCCGGGACGCGCCTTAGCAGACCTGCTTGCAGGCGCGCGCGATAACGGGATGGCGAAATAAAGCGATGGCTAAAACCCAAAGCAGGCCGTACCGGGTTTCAGAACTTTGGTAGTGTCTCAGTTTGATGTAGCGGCGGCTTTATGCCGCCACAATATGGCGGGGTAAACCCGCCGCTACACCCGATACTGCGACGCTACCAGAACTTTGCGGTTTTTGCTTTTGATCATTTTGTGACAGGCGGTTTTGCTCATGACGCGAGTCAAGATTTGCGGGATAACGCGGCACGAAGACGCGCGGCTGGCGGTGGAATTGGGGGCTTCGGCGCTGGGCTTCAATTTCTATGAGCCTTCTCCGCGCTACATCGAGCCGGAGGCCGCGAGAGATATCATTGGTCAGATGCCGCCGCTGGCCGCGGCGGTGGGAGTTTTTGCGGATGAGACCTACGGAGGCCGCGTGGCTGAGATTGCCCGCGAGGCGTGTGTGTCCGTCCTCCAGTTGCACGGTCCGCGATTTCCCAAGGATACCGAAGCGCTCAGGGGCTACCGGATCATTCGCGCCATTCCGGTGGGGCAGGATTTTGATCCTTCCATGCTGCAGACGCTGCCTCCGGACTCTTACCTGCTCGACGCCTTCGATCCGGTTCGCATTGGAGGCACCGGCAGGACGATTGACTGGAGCATTGTGCGGTACGCGAACGATCAAGGAAGATCCATCCTCCTTGCCGGCGGCCTGACGCCCGAAAATGTTGCAGAGGCGGTCCGCATCGTCAGACCGTTCGGAGTGGACGTGGCCGGCGGCGTTGAACACGCGCCGGGAATCAAGGACGCGCGGAAATTGCGCGCCTTTTTCGCCGCCGTGGCTGAAGCGGACAACTCGTTTGCCGGATTGGCCCATTGAGTCATCAACAGTTTGTTGAAAAGCCCCAAGACTGTCATCCTGAGCGAAGCGAAGGATCTGCTTTTGATCTGAACGTATGAGGTTCTTCGTTGCCTTCGGCCCCTCAGAATTACAGTTGATCCAGGTTTTTCTAAATGATTAAACGATTGAAAGGATACCCCGCGGAGGAAGACCTATGGCAACCCATGTGACAACGCGCAGCGCCCCTGACGTGCGCGGCCGCTTTGGCGAATTCGGAGGGCGGTACGTTCCCGAAACGCTCATGCATCCGGTAGAGGAGCTGGAGCGGGCTTACGAGGCCACGCGCAACGATCCCGCTTTCCAGGCGGAGCTTGACGATCTTCTCAAAAACTATGCGGGCCGTCCCACGCCTCTATTCCACGCCAGGCGCCTGACGGAACATTTGGGCGGAGCCAACATCTACATCAAACGCGAAGACCTTTTGCACACCGGCGCGCACAAAATCAACAACTGTCTTGGCCAGGGGCTGCTGGCGCGGCGCATGGGCAAGACGCGCCTGATCGCCGAGACCGGCGCGGGCCAGCACGGCGTGGCCACCGCCACCACGGCGGCGCTGCTCGGCATGGAATGCGTTGTTTATATGGGCGCCGAAGATATGGCGCGCCAGGCGCCCAACGTCTTCCGCATGAAGATGCTCGGCGCGAAGGTTGTCCCCGTCGATTCGGGCAGCAAGACGCTGAAGGACGCCATCAGCGAGGCCATGCGCGACTGGGTGAGCAACGTTGAAAACACGCATTACCTGCTCGGATCGGCGCTGGGGCCGCATCCCTATCCCGTGATGGTGCGCAACTTTCATCGCGTGATTGGCCAGGAAAGCCGCCGCCAGATTCTGGAAGCAGAAGGCCGTCTGCCGGATGCGCTCATCGCGTGCGTGGGCGGCGGGAGCAACTCAATCGGTTTTTTTTACGATTTCATTCCCGAAACTCAAGTGAAGCTGGTGGGCGTGGAAGCGGGCGGCAAGGGCAAGGCGCTGGGTGAGCACGCCGCGCGCTTTGACGGCGGGCGTCCGGGCGTCCTCCACGGGACTTACACTTACGTCCTGCAAACGGAAGACGGCATGATTGCAACCACACATTCTATTTCCGCCGGGCTTGACTATGCTGCGATTGGGCCGGAGCACGCCGCGCTCTTCCGCGAGCGGCGGGCGGAGTATACGCGCGTGAGCGATCGCGAAGCCCTCGAAGCGGCAACCTTGCTTTCCCGTCTGGAGGGAATCATCCCGGCGCTCGAGTCGGCGCACGCTGTGGCGGAAGTCATTAAGCGCGCTCCCAAAATGAGCGCGGAATCGCTCTTGATCGTGAACCTTTCGGGGCGCGGCGATAAAGACCTGGGCATTTTTCAGTCGGCAGGCATTTTGTAGCGCCGCACGGGCGATTTCCTTAAAAACCGTCTCATTTATCACATTCGTCTCAAAAGTCTCATAGTGGTGTGCTAGGCTGGGGAGTGCGGCCGTTCCCGGTTTTGGATTTTGGAGAACGTCATAGGATTTGGCGCCCAGCGTTCGTTTTGTAACGCTGTTTTTCTAATTTTAGATTTTGGAAGGAGCCGGCGCTCTTTCGTAGGGGCGCGGCTTGCTGCGCCCTGCTCCCCCGTGAGGGGAGCGGCGGTTGTAGCGGCGGCCTCTGGCCACCGGTCTTTATTTTTCAAGTGATTCGGCGGCGGGGACGCCGCCGCACCAGTGCCCGTACACACTGGCGCCGAATTGGAAAAGGTATAACGATGCAACTTATTAATAATAAAATTTTAACAAGGAACACGTTGTCCACAGCGCAAGCGGGAGAGTGAAAAGCCGCAAAAAAAGGATTGTTTTTGTTTTTCTAATATCCTTGTAACTTATTGAAAATAAACAAACATTAAAAGAATCAACCGGAACCAAGCGGACTCTAATGTTCTAACAAATCGGTTTATCATAATGAATAGGAATGAGATATCGAAGTTTTCCACAGAACCGGAGACAAATTCAACTAAAGAAAGGCGATCACGGCTTCAGTCCGGTTTGTTTCCGGTTCGCAAGTTTGTTGGGCGTCGACCATCGCTGTAATCAACTGAGTATGAAGGAGATAAATCGAGTTTGGTATCAGACCGGAGATATATTCAACAAGATAAAGGTGATTACGGCATCAGTCCGCTTCGCTTTCCGGTTTTGGCGTCAAAATCGCCGCTTTCTCCGCTTTGCAGCGGAACGCCCACTTTGGGCATTTGGGAAGGATGGACTTTATGATCTCCACAACGCCGGACGGCCAAATCGGCGCCATGTTTCAAGCGCCGGGAGAGGCGAACCGGCTCATCCTCTATCTCACCGCCGGTGATCCAACCCTTGAAGCCACGGGCGACTTGCTTCGAGCTATCGACCAAGGCGGGGCCGATTTAATCGAACTGGGCGTGCCTTTCTCTGATCCTATGGCCGACGGCGTGGTGATCCAGCACGCTTCCGAGCGGGCGCTGCGAGCGGGCGCGACGCTGGGGAAGATCATGGCTCTGCTCCCAGAGTGGCGCAAGCGGGTGCGCGCCCCGATTATTTTGTTCACCTATTACAACCCCGTTCTGCAATACGGACTGGAGCGTTTTGCGCGCGATCTCGCTCGCGGCGGCGGCCAGGGGGCGCTGGTGGTGGACCTTTCCCCGGAAGAGGCGGAGCCTTACGTCGCCGCCATGCGAGCCGAAAAGTTGGACACGGTTTTTCTGGCCTCGCCCACTTCCACCGATGACCGCCTGGCGCGAATCGCTAAGCTGTCATCAGGTTTCCTTTACCTCATTTCGCGGTCGGGAGTGACGGGCGAACGGGCGACTCTTTCCGCCTCGGTTCCTCCGCTGGTTGAGCGGGTGCGGAAGTTCACCAACCTGCCGCTGGCGGTCGGCTTCGGCCTGTCGAACCCGGAGCAGGTGCGGCAGGCGCAAACATTGGCGGGCGCCGCGGTGGTGGGCAGCGCGCTCGTCCGGGCCATCGAAGAGAGCTACGCCCGCGAAGGCAGCGGCGCAATTGAAGGGTTTGTGCGCTGGTTGAAATCGGGCACAGGGAGCAGACCTCAATGAAGGATATGTCTGAGTGGCGAAAGCGGATTGATGAGATTGACCGGCAGGTTTTGAAATTGCTAAGCGAGCGAGCGCAATGCGCGGTAGAAATCGGACGCTATAAGAAGCAGCAGGGCTTGCCGGCCTGGGCGCCGGAGCGGGAGGCGGAAATCCTGCGCAATGTCGTCCAGGCCAACGCGGGGCCGCTGGATGACGCCGCCGTGCGGCGGCTGTTCGAGCGCATCATTGATGAGGCCCGGTCGCTCGAACGCCACCTGATGAATGAGGACGAGGCCGCGGCGAAGGAGTCCTAGATCATGGTCGTAGTAATGCAAGAGGGATCAACCGAAGCGCAAGTAGTGGCGGTGATCGACAAGCTGATGAAGATGGGTTTTGACGTCCACCGCTCGACGGGCGCGCTGCAGACGGTGCTCGGCGGCGTGGGCGCGAAGCCCGATTTCGATGTGCGCGAGATTGAATTATTGGCAGGCGTCCAGGAAGTCCATCGCATTATCGCGCCCTATAAGCTGGCCAGCCGCCATTTCCGGCCCGAAGGCTCGGTAATTTCGCTCGGCAATGGGGTTAAGGTTGGTGGCCAAGGCATCGTCATGATGGCGGGCCCGTGCAGCGTTGAGAGCGCCGCGCAGATTGAGACGGTTGCGGAAATCGTCGCGCGCGAGGGTGTGCGCGTGCTGCGCGGCGGCGCGTTCAAGCCCCGCACGTCGCCCTATACCTTTCAGGGCCTTGGCAAAGAGGGTCTCGAATACATGCGCAAGGCGGCGGACCACCACGGCCTGCTCGTGGTCACTGAAGTCATGGACCACACGCAAATCCCCATGATGCTCGATTACGCCGACATCCTGCAGGTGGGCGCGCGCAACATGCAGAATTTCAACCTGCTCAAGGAATTGGGCAAGGTGGTAAAGCCGGTCTTGCTCAAGCGCGGCATCTCGGCCACCATTGAAGAGCTGTTGCTCTCGGCGGAGTACATCATGTCGGGCGGTAACTACAATGTGGTGCTCTGCGAGCGTGGCATCCGCACATTTGAAAATGCCACGCGCAATACGCTCGATGTTTCCGCCATTCCTGTGACGCACAAACTTTCTCATTTGCCGATTATTGCCGATCCATCACACGCCACCGGCCGGCGGGATCAGGTGCCGCCGATGGCGTGCGCCGCGGTGGCCGCCGGCGCCGACGGCTTGATCCTTGAGGTTCATCACGACCCGGAAAAGGCTCTGAGCGACGGCCCGCAGGCGCTTTACCCGCAGCAGTTCCATGATCTGATGGCGGAGCTGAAGCTGATTGCCCCGGCGGTCGGAAGGACGCTGTGAGGATAATCGGGCGGCGCTTCTCGCAAAGGGAGAGGAAGCGTTAATCTTCCTTTTTCTTTCACCCTCTCCCTCCGGGTGAGGGCTATTGTGTCCATGTGATAACCGCGGTTGTAGCGGCGGCCTCTGGCCG